>JBMDXI010000157.1:0-3156 GCA_048595075.1 Alphaproteobacteria bacterium | reverse complement strand
ATGCCGCTTCTGTGCCTGCTGCTAATGGTTGTAAAATTTTACCCATGTCGTTTAATTGTAGTGTCCAAGTATGTACTTTGTGCGCCCATTTCTCTAAAAAGGAAAAATGGTCTATTGGTTTTGCCGAGGTGCGCGCCAGGTTTAAAAGGGCATCCATATCATTACATGTTGCTGCCCTTAACTGATCTGCATAGGTGAGAGCATTTCCTACCAAGGTATGGGGTTGAACTTGATCAATAAGGTCTTGCTGAGTTGCTCCAAAGGTAGTGAAATGGAAAAAATTGATAAAAATAAAGGATAGGATTAGGTTTATTTTTAACTTAAAATGCGGCATATTTCCTCCTGTGTGTCTTTAACTTAATGTTCAATGAATACTAATTGGAATATAAATGAATGTAAATAAAATAGTTGTTCAATATCTTGATAATAAAGGAGAGGGCATAGGAAAAAAAGATCACACTACCTATGCTATTCCTTTTACTTTGCCTGGGGAGGAAGTCGCTATTCTTGAGGTTGACCCTGTGAAAGAGAATGTGTATCGCGCTGATCGGTATGAGCGCTTAACTGATAGTCCCGATCGTCAAGAAGCCCCTTGTCCCTATTTTGGTGTATGTGGGGGGTGCCAATTGCAGCATTTAAAGCCTGATTTTTATAAGGCTTATAAAAAAGGACTTCTGCAGCAACAGCTGGAATTCTATGAAAAAGATGCCCTGACGAATTATGCCAAAGATTTAGAAGTTGAAACATTTTCTCCGGGGATTCGCCGACGTATTAATTTTAAGGTTATGAAAATGCAGAAAGGGGTTGCTTTAGGGTATTATCAACGTCGCACCCATCGGATATTGGATATTGAAGTTTGCCCTCTTTTAACCCAAAAACTACAAGATTTGATCTTACCGTTTAAGCAGTTGTTCGCAACTATTTTGGAGCCTGGAGAAAAGCTTAATCTCTTTTTGACAGAAGCTAGCAATGGTTTTGATGTTGTTATGGATTTTGAAGTGGACAAAGACTTTCATCAAAGGCATTTGCATCACTTGGTTGAAATGGCCCGCCTTTATAAAATATGTCGTTTTAGTTTAAAAACTCCTCGCGGGCAAAGGTTATTATATGAAGCACAAAAGCCCATTGTGCACTTTGAAGGGGTACCTGTTTCTATTCAGCCGAACCCTTTTTTACAGCCTTCTCAAGTATCACAAGAAGCTATGATTCAAGCAGTGACAGAATCTATTCCTTCTAATTGTCAAAAAATAGCAGATCTATTTGCGGGGGTCGGAACATTTACCTTTCCCTTAGCAAAGCATGCGCAGGTAGATGCTTATGAAGAAAACACGCAGGCAGTGCAAGCATTGCTTCAAAATAAAGGAAGCGTGCCTCATAAAATTCAAGGTGTGGTAAGAAATTTATTTACACATCCCCTTACCCCAAAAGAATTGACTTCTTATGATGTGGTTGTTATTGATCCTCCCCGCGCAGGGGCCTTAACTCAAATCAAAAATCTGGCAGATTCAAATGTTGCGCACATTGTGATGATCTCGTGCAATGCCCATACCTTTGCAAGGGACACCCATTTGCTTATTAAAGGAGGCTATCAACTCCAACATCTAAAGATTTTTGATCAATTCCTATGGTCTGTGCACTTAGAGATGGTCGCAGTGTTTGTATCTCCCACGCATAAGAGAACCCTAAGAGCAAAGACACTTTAAAATAAGCACAAGAAATTCATCGCCAATATAGGTTGCCCCACAGTACATGTCACTCTTGGTTCCTCGTATCAGAATTACTTCCCTAAAGATCATATGCATTCGCGACGAATTTTGTACTTTTCAAAGTATCTTCTCTCTATAAAGGATCACACATCTAAAAGAGGGTAAAGATTTAATGTTTTTTACGAGTTAAATGGCTATTTTTTTACACAATCGTATTGAAAGCCGTATACAGGTCTTAATCTCCTTTATTGACCTGTAGGTTGGCAGTATGTTACGATTTTACTGTACTTAAAGGGAGGTACTATGCGCATTTATATCATTTTTCTATGTTTCTTAATGGCTTTTTTTGGACGAGCCGATGCGACTAACGCTACTCGACCCATTCAATTTTATATCGGGCCATCTGTCGGGGTGAGCCAACTATCGGGTCATCAGACACTTACCTACACAAATAATGGGGCAGGTCCTAGTATTTATGGAATGAAGTCATCAGGAAATCATACAACGGGGACGTGGGGGCTGATAGGGGGTATTACTATCCCCATAAAAGAAAAAAACTTTCTTGATGTAGACCTCTATTATGTCAACCAAAATAATAAAATGTATTTTGTTATAGATAGGAATGGATACACTTACGCCAATCTCTATTTGAGGAAAAAATACAGTTATGGGGCCGCACTTTCCGTTGGTACGCAATTCTATGAAGGGTCTATGCCTTTATCAGGGTATATACGTTTGGGACTAGAATACGGAAAAATAGAAACAAGACAGTATTATGATGCCGCTGACTTTATAGGGCAGGGATTTATTCAACATAAGACACTAATTGCGTTTGCGCCGGGTATAGGTCTTAAGCTGGATGTCAATGACAATATATTCCTGAAGTTCGGGTATACCTATGTTTTTCCTCGCGAAATTAATCTCGTTCAATATTATAAAAATAACGGTGGAGGATATTATCAATATAAGTTTACTCAGCAGGAGCAACGCGTAGAACTTTCACTTGGATGGAAGATATAAGCCGTGATAAAGCTGCGGAAGGATTTTAGGGCGTTTTCTTCTTTAAGATATTATTTTTTGCTTAATCTACCCAAGTTTTCAAAAACAAGGTTGACCAATTAACGTAAGGTTATTATAGTGCATTTATTCTTGGGCATTTAGCTCAGTCGGTAGAGCATCTGACTTTTAATCAGGGGGTCGCAGGTTCGAATCCTGCAATGCCCACCAAGAATTTACGCAAACTAAGATTGTTTGCAGTCAAATACACGAATTAGCCGCATCTGCGGCCGGGTGGCAGAGTGGTTATGCAGAGGACTGCAAATCCTTGTACGTCGGTTCGATTCCGGTCCCGGCCTCCAAAATTTGTGTAGATTTTTACTTTGTTTTTTGATATGAAAAAAACACACATTCCCCGATAGCTCAGTCGGTAGAGCAAATGACTGTTAATCAT
>JBMDXI010000156.1:0-2612 GCA_048595075.1 Alphaproteobacteria bacterium | reverse complement strand
TGCACATCAGTACACGTTTGCATCTTCACACGTCGTATAAAATTAAAGCACCTTCGCTACATTTAAGTGTCAAACACACCTACAGTCTTCGACAAAATCATTAAAGAATGATTTAGTGAATGCTAAAACTTAATCCCTTGTACAGCAGATAATTAAAGCATGTCAACAAAAAAGTTTATAAAATAAGCAATTCTTATTTTTTAGCAAAGCTCACTGAAATCAAGCTCTCCAAAATCCTTCAGATGAGAATGACCGCAGCGTATCTCCCCTATGAAGTTTATTAATCTTAAACCCCTGACTTGAGCTATTTGTCTCAGAAGAGTTTCTTCGGGAATAGGCCGTCCCTGAAGAAGCAAAGCTAAGAGCACGCTCCAAAGAAGGCCCTCCGTATGGCAAACTATTAAAACGCCTGCTTATAGAAAACCTCCTAGGCGGCCATCCTCTTCTAAAACGGGGATATCGCTCTTCTTCTGGAGCAAGCACAACCGTAGCTTCAGTTACCCAACGTACCAGGCCTTCGCTACCTTCTAAATCAGGCACATTATCTTCCTCATCAGAAGATTCTCTAAACAAAAAAGGACTAGTCGATACTTCTCTTTGCATCGCCTGGTTACTTGTTTCTAAAGGTTCTTCCCGGGGGGTAGCAGGCACAAACTCTAGCGTACTTTGAGTGCCTCGCTCTTCCGAATACCCCTCTACGGTATTTTCAGTTTCTGGCACAAGTACTGTCGTGCTGGGGGTTGAAAAAGGGGGGGATGAAGCTCTATCTTCCGCCTCCTGCCCCCCTGCGCTGGCCATAAGCCCTGAATGACATAAAGATATTAATAAAATTGTCCACGTATACCACATAATATTCTCCTTTTTTTATATCTAGCTCGTCCCTTATAAAAGGATTACGTCGAAATTCATCGCTGGTGTGCGTCAGCACACGGTCGCTCCGAATTTCTCGTACCTCTTTTAAAGAGTCGTCGCTATAGCGCGTCCCTTATAGCAAAGTTTTATGAGGTTAGCTATAGATAATTCCTATTTCTCTTTAGGTGCAGATAGCTGAGAGTCTTTTTTATGTAAGAATAAGCTTAAAAGAAGGATAGCAGTTTGGGTGCTCAGTACATTTAAAAAGGGCATTACAATAAAGTTTATACTGGTGAGCAATACGGAAATAGGCCCTAATGGCACGTCTAATTCGCCCAGAATAGATTCTAAAAACACATCGGGGTCTGAATCCACACCAATGGTGGAAAAACTTGTGATAATAGAAAATAACCCCAAAAAAACATTTTCAATGATCGTAAAACTCCGTCCATAAATTTGGGAAATTACAATACTGGTAAAAACGAAATAAAGAATACTTCCAAAAGTCCCCAAGAACAAAAAGATAGGAGCTAAAGCATTGGTAATACTTTCAGATGTTTTGTACTTTTTAAAAAAATCGATAACCGGAATAGTGGCCGCAATGGGCGAACTGACGAAACTCACCAAAAGACTTATCTTTAAGTCTTTTATCATATGGTAAATACTTTTCTGATATATTGACCGCATGACCAGGAGGTTAGCGAAAAAAATGATCACTACACACAGTAATAAATACTGATAATAGGGTAAAAGCTTTATGAATACATTTACCCCTACTTTAGAAACAGCACTCGCTGCTGAACAAAAAACAAATAGGGGCAGAAAAAAAAGAATCCATTCAAAAATTTTCTTAAACACTTCATAAAATATTTCGAAATTTTTACTCACTACTTCGCGATGGGCAACTTTGGCAAGGCCAATAGCAAAAAGGATGGAAAAGACAATCACCTGTAATACCTGATTTTTAGCCAATGAGAAAAAGATATTATGAGGAATAGATTTTTTCAAAAAATCAATAAAATTATGAGGCAAGGTAGAATCTTCTATGGGCGTCCACACATGCTTGTGAAGAATGGATGCTTTAGTAATGGCGCGCGCAATTTCTGGGTTAGAAAATAAATCTATGTGAGACCCGGGATGAAAAACATTCCCTACTACCATCCCTATACCACACACACATGCACAAATTAATAAGGTCGCTTCTAAAAGCTTATAGACAGGAATAGCCCGATTGTTTTGTATTAACGTCAACACCCCTAAAACGATCGAACAAATAACAATGGGAAGCACGCACAATTGAAATAACTTTTGTAACACCTCTGAAATATTTGCAAGATACGTTTCTAAAGTAGGAAACATCATCCCTATGAAGGCTCCCCCCGCAAAGGTAACAATATAAGTAAAGCTATTGAACCCAATTAAAGAAAATTTTTCTGAATATTTTCGCAACATTGTTTACTTCGCCTCTTGTTCATTATAAGCCTTCATTAAATCATCCACTGTATAGGAAATATTTTCTATTTCGAGAAATATATTAACCCAATGCACTAAGTCTAAAGCCTCTCTATCAATAACAATTCCTATGGGATCAAAGCTATCCTTCAATGAAATTGCCATATATTTAAGCACACCATGGTACCGAGAATGGATGAGTTTTTGCACTTGAAATTCATCCCGAAACAAAGCATCTACTTTTCCGTTTTCTAAATCTTCTACAGCTTTTGTATTTCCCTCGGCATTAGGATAAAGAACCAACTTGG
>JBMDXI010000155.1:0-5429 GCA_048595075.1 Alphaproteobacteria bacterium | reverse complement strand
CAATGATAACGGCACTGTAAACATAATGATAAGGGGGTCAGAAAAGCTTTCAAATTGGGCCGCCATCACCAAGAAAATAAAGGTGAGGGCCAACCCGAATATCAGATAAATGGTATAACGTGTTTGCAAGAATTGCTTTGTGTCCCCACCAAAATCTGCCCGAATTCCTTCGGGAAGAACATGCTCGGCTAGATTATCGATGGTTTCCACAGCTTGGCCTAAACTAACACCCGGGCTCAAGGGCCCTCCTAGCTCTACTGACACCAGCTGATTATAGTGGCTAATAACGTTGGGCAATCTATTTTTCCGAAGGGTTACAATGTCAGCCAAAGCAACCATCGCTTCTTTATCCTTGAAACGACCCCGCACATACATATCATTAAGGTCGCTCAACGAACGCCTGTCTTTTTCAGGAACAGAGGCAATCACATCAAATTGTTCGCTTTCTTTACGGAAGTCGGTGACTTTACGGCTACGCACAAACATATCAAAGGTTTCCCCGATTGTTGATACTTCTATCCCTAGAGCTGCAGCTTTATCACGATCAATATCTATGACATATTCCTCGGAATCTCCCGAATCACTGGTGTTAATATAAGGGGCAATCCCTGAATGGCGAATAGCATCCCCTATTAACGCAGCAGCATAATTTACTTCATTAAAGCTTTGGGTGGTCTGAAGAACGTACTCAAATCCATCATCGGATTTTCCTCCGCCAAACACGGTGCTTCCAGGAGATGAACGGGGCGTAATACCCGTAATACGGCGAAGTTTGGGCTCTAAATCTTTCACAATCTCTAAGCTAGAGCGTTTTCGTTGAGACCAATCGGTTAATACCGTATAAGCGTAAGGGTCTGTTCCCTTGATGAAGGTAAGCTGATTTTTAACCTCAGGTACTTCTTTCTTTAAAAGCTTATCTAATTCTTCCATATAGTTGCTTACATAATCAATAGTTGCCCCTTGGGGCACATAAGCTCGTGTATTGATATAACCCTGATCTTCTTGGGGTGCTAATTCACTGGGTAATATTTTAAACCCAATAAATCCACCCACCGTTGAAAACAAAAGGGCGATCCCCAAAATAATCCCCCGCGTTTTCATAGCTTTGCGAAGGCTTTTCTCGTAGGCATGTTCTATTTTTTTATAAACAGTCTCAAAATGGTTTACCTTTACCAGATTGCTCATTTTTCTTTTGAATCTTTCCCTAAAAGTAAGATTTTGAAGCCCTACCAAAGGCTGAGAAGGTGTATGGTTATGAGGTTTTAAAATAAAAGCGCACATCATAGGGGAAAGGGTGAGGGCCACAAACCCCGAAATCATCACCGCCCCTGCGAGACTTAACGCGAATTCGGTAAAAAGCTTTCCAATCATTCCTGTAGAAAGAGAAATAGGTGCATAGACAGCTGCTAGGGTTAGTGTCATGGCAATAATAGCAAAAGAGATCTCTTTACTTCCTTTCAAAGCCGCCTCAAAAGGGCTTAATCCCATTTCAATATAGCGATGGATATTTTCCATCATGACAATGGCATCATCCACAACCAATCCAATGGCCAGAACAACTGCCAGTAACGTCAAGGTGTTGATACTAAATCCAAAAATATACAATAAAGTGAAGGTGGAAATAATGGAAACGGGAATTGTGATAAGGGGAATAAAGGATGCCCGCCATGACCACAAAAACAATAAAATCACAAGAAGCACACAGATAGTGGCTTCAAAGAAGGTGTGATACACTTCATCAATAGATTGTTGGATATAAAAAGATGTATCCACCGCAATTTCAATGCGCATCCCAGCAGGCAGATTTTTGCGAATAGTGGGCATCATCTTTCGCAATTCTTTAGAAATTTCCAAAGGGTTTCCTATGGATTTCTTCATAATGCCAATATCAACAGCTGGTCTTCCATTGTATAAGACCTTGCTGTCGATGCGGGCAGGGGAAAATTCTACCTTGGCAATATCCCGTAATTTAATGAGATATCCCTTATCATTTCTAATAATAACATTTTCATAAGCCGTCACATCTTTTAAGGTTGCTGCGGTCGTTAGGACGAATTCACGGTCATCCCCAATAATGCGCCCTGCTGGCATGTGGATGTTTTGCTGTCTAAGAGATGAGTACACATCTTGGGTGGTAATATGGAATCCCGCCATTTTGACTGAATCTAACCATACGTGCATGACACGTCCATTAGACCCCAAAATTTCAACAGAGGCGACACCTGCAATAGATTCGATTTCACTTTCTAAATAGTGATGAGCATAATCATATAATTCAGCAACATCTACCGGTTTAGAGGGGTCGTCACTATAAAGAGCGAGGTCAATAATTCCAGCAGCATCTGCTTGCGACTTACGAATCATGGGGTCGCGCACCCCTTCTGGTAACTTCATGCGCACGCGTGCAATACGGTCGCGTACATCACTCGCCGCTGCATCAATATCCCGATTTGGCTTAAAATAAAGATTGATCTTACTTGATTCTGATTCACTGGTGGACTTGATGTACTCTACCCCTTCCACCGCCGCTAAAGCCGATTCTAAAGGCTTCGTAATACGTGATTCAATAATTTGGGGGCCAGCCCCTTCGTATTGTGAAATGACGCTGATAACAGGGCGATCAACTTGGGGATATTGACGAATTTGCAAATAGGTATAGCTAACCATCCCCACAATGACCAAAATCAGGGTCATCACAATGGAAAGAACAGGACGCTTAATGCAAATTTCAGGTAAGGTCATCTTACATTAATTTTTTATATGAGTTGGGAGGTACAATAATAACGTTTGTTTTATCTCTCAGTCGCATTTGGCCCGCCGTGACTACCACTTGTCCTGGCGTTAATCCACCCAAAATTTCAACTTTTTCACCATTCCGATTTCCTGCTTTTACGGGTACGTTAGTAGCCACACCATTTTCAATAATATAGACAGACTCCCTATTACCACGGCTTTCAATAGCGGATTCTGGCACCATAATTACATCAGCATGAGAACTATCGAGCATTTTTACCTTTGCAAAAAGCCCCGGCTTAAATAGTTCATCTTTATTTTCTAAGACTGCCCGGGCCCGAATATTATGGCCTACTGAATCTACGTTGGGGTCGATGGCTTCTATCGTTGCTTCAAATTGACTGTCCAATAAACCCTCTACGACCAATTCCACCTTTTGGCCTATTTTAATGCGATCAATCATATTTTCACCAACTCTAAAGTCAACCTTTACAGGATCTAAATCATCGAGGGTGACCAAATCTTCCCCGGGGCGCACATACGCCCCTACGCTTATATCCTTAAACCCAATTGTTCCTTCAAAAGGGGCCCGAATAATTGTTTTTTGGCGCTGGCTATAAGCCCTGTCAAAATCTGCTTCTGCCATTTTTAATTGGGCAAAATTTTCTTCTTTCTCTTTTAAAGTTCCTGCTTTACGCTCATATAGTTTTTCAGCTCGTTCGAACTTTCCTTTCCAAAGCAATACTTTTGCCACAGCTTCCTTTTCAACGGCTTTATAAACCGTATCATCTAATTCGATGAGGATATCGCCTTTCTTTACTTTGTCACCGCTTTGGAATTTAATAGATTTTACTTTGCCTTCTACTTCAGGACGAATAACGATAGATTCGTTGGCTTTTAGTGTTCCCATGGTGGTTACAAAAGTTTCAAAAGTTCCAACCTCAACGGGGGCAGCTTCTACGTAGGTAGGATATTGGGGAATTGTTTTATCGACAGAAGGGCCCATAAAGTAAGTATAGTAGGCCCAAATCCCTCCCCCTATTAACGTGAGTAATAAAAATCCTTGAAAATAGACTATTGACCAAAGAGCATTAGGAGAAAATTTAGAAGATAATTGGGAAGATTTAAAAAAATTCCATTTTAAACCAATTCTTATCTTTCCCAACTTAAGCTTTGGGGCTTTATCCGTCTTTTTTATTTTTGTAGAAAAATCTTCTATTTTATCTTTTCTACTAAAAATATTTATAATTTTTTTAATCATCTCAAATAGCTACTTGCTTATCTTCACTTCTTATTGATTTAGTATAAGGCTAATTATATAAATTTGTACAGAACTATCTCTTTGAGCTTGCAATCTCTTCTTTTAGGACGGCACAGATATAGCAAACTTATTAACCTCAAGCAAGGGGCACTATAGCATAAAAATTTATTAAATCCACTTTAATTCTTTTAATTTTTCCATCACCTGGAGGGGCTGAACTTCTTTTAAGTTATTTTCGGCGTTGGTAAAGCCCCCCTCAGAGACATTTGCTTGAATACCTTCTGTTTGAGTATAAAGATGAATAGGTGGTTGGGCGCCCCCTAAAACCACTAAAGCTTTAGTGCCAACCAAAGGGGCGCCATGGGTAAGACCTGTTTCGTTCCCCACCATTATATTAGAAAGTTGAATTAAACTTAAAGCATCCCACAAATCTTTAAATACAGAATGAACATTTACACCCTTTTCAGACAGTTGAATATGTAAAGAATAGCCTTCTTCTTTGTCCATAGGGCCCCCTATGATAAAAATAGTTCCCTTTTGATGGGCATATATTTTTTCAGCCAATTCTGCAAAATGAGGCAACGGCCATTTTTTATAGGGTTTGCTGGCCCCAATAATCAAACAAGTCCATGGTTTAGGGAAAGAGTGAAACTTCTTTTTTATGGCTTCTAAATAAAAAGAAGGAATATGCAACGCTTTCTTTTCGTCTAAAAGTACAATGCCTCGCTTACGTAAAAGAAGATTAGCCCTTTCAATAGGATGCTTTTTTTGTTCAGGCAAGGTAAGACTTTTGCGAGATGTAAGAAAATATTTTTGCATTCTATAGCCGGGCCCATAAATTCTTTTAATGCCTGCCAGCCAACAGCTTAAACCATAGCGTAAACTGCGACTACAAAGAATCCATCCTATTTCAAAATTATACGACTCTAAAAGACGGGCCAAACGCAACGTTCCCAAAATACCATCATGCTTGCCAGGATGAATCTCGGCCCATAATACTCTTTCAATATAAGGGTCATTTTGAATTAATATATCTGCTTGTGATTTGGGATGAGTCAGTAAAACAACCTTTTTTTCAGGCGTTTGCTGGGCAATAGCATGGATATGGGGCAAATAAAACATGAAATCCCCAATGCCTTCTTGAGGTTGGATAACCAGTGTTTTGCTTTTAATTTTCTTTATCGCCATTGTCGTGGCACTCATTTTACCACTACTTATAGCGTTAAACAATATATATAGTCGATCCCATATAAAAGTATCATAGTGTAGGGTCGAGAAAGAGTTGATCGATGGATCAACGGAGTTTTCTACGACGTGCTTTAGCTTGAGCCCATTTTTTCTCGATAGGGTTAAGGTCTGGACTATAGGGAGGAAGATAAAGGAGGGTATGTCCCGCTGACTCCAAAGCTTTTTTCATAGTAGCTCCTTTATGAAA
>JBMDXI010000154.1:0-10694 GCA_048595075.1 Alphaproteobacteria bacterium | reverse complement strand
TATAGAGAAGGAGCTTACAGATGAAGAAGCCCTTACTATCGCCTTAGTTGAGAACGTACAGCGTGAAAATTTAAATCCAATTGAAGAGTCTCAAGCTTATGAACGGATTATTGAAAAAACAGGTTATACTCAAGATAAAGTAGCCGATATGGTGGGAAAAAGTCGTGCGCATGTAGCGAATATTTTGCGCCTTCATCAATTACCTGAAAAGGTAAAAGAGTATGTACGGTCAGGAAAACTGTCCATGGGCCATGCTAAAGTCCTTGTGGGTGTAGAAGATGCAGAGGGAATAGCAAATCTTATTGTCAATAAGCAGTTAAACGTTCGTCAAACTGAAAAATTGGTTCAAAAGCTAAAATTAATTCATCATCAAAAGGGAGAAACATCGAATGTTGTTAGTCCCTTATCCTCTAAAGAGAATTTTATGGAACCATTGCTTGCCACAGATGATGAAGCGTTAAGGGTGCAAAATTTTATAGAAGATGTAATGAAATTTAAAACAACAGTTCAAATAAAGGGAGAATCTAACATCATGATTTCATTTCATTTAAAAAGCATGGATGATTTAGATTCTTTCATGGCCAAAATTAATAACACATTCATATAAATGCTTTTAAAACTTGTTGATAATAGTGTGGATAATTAAAGATGAGAGAAATAATTTTAGATACAGAAACCACAGGTTTATCCCCAGATAGAGGAGATCGATTAGTAGAACTTGCGTGTGTAGAACTTATGAATCATTTGCCCACTGGGCGTGTTTATCATACCTATATTAACCCTGAGAGAGAAGTTCCCAAGGAAGCAGAAGCCATTCATGGCCTTAACTATGAATTTTTGAAAAACCACCCCCGTTTCCCTGAAATCGCAAAAGACTTTCTTAATTTTATTTCGGATTCTCCCTTAGTTATTCATAATGCTGAATTTGATCTAAAATTTTTAAATGCTGAACTTCGGGTAATCCAAAAGGAAAAAATTCTTAATTCCATAGTAGATACTCTTCTGATCGCACGGAAAAAATTTCCCGGTTCTCCTTCTAGCCTTGATGCTTTATGTCGTCGTTTCCAAATAGATAATGCCCATCGCACGTATCACGGAGCCCTTTTAGACTGTCATTTATTAAGCGCTGTTTACCTAGAATTAAATGGGGGAAGACAACCTGATTTCAAATTAGCAACTACTGCTGAGACAGTTAAAGTAGAAAGTGTTGTAGATTTATTATATCTTTATAAAGATAAACCCTTTCGAAGCCCCCGCAAATTTAATCAAGAATAGTTTTTAAGGTTTTCACTAAACAGCTAGTAACCTCTTGGGGCGGCACTTGCTCTATATGGCCTGTTTTTCTGTTTTTAATTTCAACAATGTTATTCTTTAAATTTTTAGGGCCTACAATAATTTGCCATGGGAGCCCAATAAGATCCATGGTAGAAAACTTTACACCTGCGCCTTCTGCTCGATCATCATAAAGGACAGAAATGCCTTGCTCTGTAAGTTGATGATATAAATGGTCTGACACCTCAGTTGTTTCTCTATCAGCTACTTGAAGATTGATGAGCCCTATTTTGAAGGGCGCAACGGCTTCAGGCCAAATAATACCTTTTTCATCATGGCTGGCTTCAATAATAGCTCCAACTAGACGGCTGACCCCAATACCATAGGAACCCATTTCAGGGGCTATCATCTGTCCGTCGGGGCCCATAACATTCGCCTCCATAGCAGCAGAGTATTTTGTGCCAAAATTAAAAATATGACCTACTTCAATTCCGCGCGCTTCAAATAAATCGGTGGGAGATAAAGGGCACAGCTCTGGTCTATGAAGCTCGTCGGCCATTGCATATAACCCTAAAATTTCATCCACGTTGAGATTATCAATGTTGTGGCGAATTTCTTCAAAACGTTTGTCATAATAAACTTGGCTTTCCCCTGTTTGGGCAAGAACATGAAATTCATGACTTAAGTCCCCTCCGATGGCCCCTGTATCTGCTTTAACAGGAATAACCGCAAGTCCCATTCGTTGAAAAGTTTTCAAATAAGTAACCATCATCAATCGATAGGTTTCTAAAGCACTTTGTTTATCTAAATCAAAGGAGTATCCATCTTTCATCAGGAATTCTCGGCCGCGCATAACCCCGAACCGAGGCCGTATTTCATCCCGAAATTTCCAATGAATTTGATAAAGACATTTAGGAAGGTCTTTATAGCTTTTTATATGCCGTCGAAAAATGTCTGTTACAACCTCTTCAGCTGTGGGCCCAAATAATAAGGGGCGCTTGTGGCGGTCTTGGACACGAAGCATTTCTTGCCCATAATCTTCGTAACGTCCGCTTTCTTCCCACAAATCTGCTGTTTGAAGAATGGGCATCAAGATTTCTTGACATCCTGCTTTATCTTGTTCTTCACGAATAATTTGTTCAATGTTTTTTAAGACCCGTAACCCCAGTGGTAACCAAGAATAAATCCCTGATGTTTCTTGACAAATTAATCCGGCCCGCAGCATAAGACGATGGGATACAATTTGCGCTTCCGCAGGATTTTCCTTAAGGGTCGGTAAAAAATAAGTTGATAATTTCATATCTGTTTGCTCTCTAAATTGGTTCACATCATAAGTGTTTTTGCAGTATTTGATAAGGAATATTTTAAAGATGTGCAAAATATGCTATTAAGATTTAAACCAAAACTACCACAATCCTTACCTTGCATTTTTTTGTAAGCCTTATTAAAGTAGGGAAATTATGTTATTAACAGCACAAATTAGAGAGTTATTTTTAAAATTTTTTGAAAACCAGGGACACAAAATCTTCCCTTCAAGCCCTCTTATTCCCCAACAAGACCCTTCGTTGTTATTTACAAATTCGGGCATGGTGCAGTTCAAGAACTTTTTTACAGGTCAAGAAAAAGCCCCTTTTTCACGAATCACAACCGCTCAAAAATGTATCCGCGCAGGGGGAAAACATAATGATTTAGAAAACGTGGGATATACTGCCCGTCATCATACTTTTTTTGAAATGCTGGGGAATTTTTCCTTTGCTGATTACTTTAAAGAGGAGGCGATTTTATTTGCGTGGACTCTTTTAACAAAAGAATTAGCGATCAATCCTGAAAAACTTTATGTCACCGTCTTTTCTGAGGATCAAGAAGCAGTTGCTCTTTGGAAAAAGATCAGCGGCTTTTCTGAGAGTAAAATCATCCCTATTTCGACCACAGATAACTTCTGGTCAATGGGGGATACAGGGCCATGTGGGCCTTGTTCAGAGATATTTTATGACCATGGACCCCATATTCCAGGGGGGTTGCCAGGCACTCCTGATCAAGATGGGGATCGCTATGTAGAAATTTGGAATTTGGTTTTCATGCAGTTTGAACAGCATAAAGACGGAAAACAAACGAAGCTTCCTCAACCGTGTGTCGATACGGGAATGGGAATTGAAAGAATCGCCTCTGTGCTTCAAGGCGTCCACAATAATTACGAGACAGATATTCTGAAAGCTCTGGTGGATAAAGCAGCTGAAATAAGCCATTGCCCTTCAACGTCGGATGCACTTATCTCTCAACGGGTGATTGCAGATCATTTGCGATCTTCCAGTTTCTTAATAGCAGACGGGGTACTGCCATCTAACGAAGGGCGTGGTTATGTGTTGCGGCGTATTATGCGGCGGGCCATGCGGCATGCTTATTTGCTAGGGGCGCAAGAACCTCTCATGCATCAACTTGTCCCTACCCTTGTTCATAAAATGGGGGAAGCCTATACAGAATTAAAGCGGGCCCAAGAGCTGATTCAATCAACCTTGAAAATGGAAGAAGAACGATTCAGTCAAACACTTGGGCGCGGTCTAAAGATTTTAGAAGAAGAGGTCAAGCGCTATAAAGGACAAGATATATTCCCAGGGGAAGTTGCCTTTAAGCTTTATGATACCTTCGGATTCCCTCTCGATTTAACAGAGGATATTTTAAAAGCCCACCATATGGTTGTTGATCAAGATGGCTTCGCGAAAGCTATGGATCAACAAAAAGCCCAAGCACGCCTTTCATGGGTTGGATCGGGGGAAGCAAGCACTGATAATATCTGGTTCGAAGCTCTGGAAAAATATGGGCCCACTGAATTCTTAGGCTATCACCTAGAAGCTGCTGAAGGAACCATTATTGAGATGATAAAAGATGGACACCCCATTAAGGAACTTCATGTGAATGAAGAGGGCTATCTGCTGACCAACCAAACCCCTTTTTATGCTGAATCAGGTGGACAAATAGGGGATACGGGTGATATTAAAGGCCCCTATGGAAAAGCTGTAGTTCTTGATACTTTCAAACGTGCGGGCGCTCTTTATGTTCATGCTATCAAGGTAACGGAAGGAACTATCAAAGTCTCAGAAAGTGTTCACCTACAAGTAGATTCTCTTCGTCGTCAGCAATTGCGGGCAAATCACTCAGCCACCCATTTATTGGATGCCACATTGCATCGCCATTTGGGCCCAACAGTTGTTCAAAAGGGTTCGTATGTAGCCCCTGATCGTTTGCGATTTGATTTTACTTACCCTCAAGCGGTTAGTAAGAATGTTTTGCGGGACTTAGAGCAAGAGATAAATAAGCAAATTCGCAGAAACGTGCCTGTCTTTACAGAACTTACAACCCCTGAAAAAGCTATTCAAGAAGGAGCTATCGCTTTGTTCGGAGAAAAGTATGGCGCTGAAGTACGGGTGGTTTCTATGGGTGAAGAAAATGAACCCCCCTATTCTAAAGAATTATGCGGCGGAACCCATGTTTTCAGAACAGGTGATATCGGATTCTTTAAAATTATCTCGGAATCTAGCGTATCGGCTGGTGTCCGTCGTATTGAAGCGGTGACAGGCAGGGGGGCTGAAGAGTTTGTTCAACAAATGGAGGAAACTCTTCATCAGTGTGCCGATGAGCTTAAAACATCATCTAAGCAAGTGCCTGCGCGCCTTCATCAGCTTTTAGAAGAAAAAAAGAAGGTGGAAAAAGAAATAGAACGCCTTAAGAAAGAAGGAAATAGTGCAGCCCCTATAGCAGAACAAATGTATGACAGTAAATACGGGCCTTTGTTGCATGCCCAGGTGACGAATCGCGCCCCTAAAGAGCTTAAGCCTTTAATCGATCAACTTAAACAACGTTTAAAATCGGGGATCGTTTTATTAACGGCTGTATACGAAGGAAAAGTATCAGCTTTAGTAGGGGTTACGGCCGATTTATTACCCACAGTTGATGCCCGCGTTCTTATTACCGTTGTGAGCCAAGCTTTAGAATCAAAAGGTGGAGGGGGCCGTCCTGACCTAGCCCAGTGTGGGGGAGATAACCCAAGCCTTATTGAAAAAGCTGTGGCTTGCCTTCTGTAGCTGACTTTAGGGCGCGCCTTTCTCTCCACGTTTTTGCAATTATATTATGGGCTCTTTCTTGTTCCACATGAAGATTTTCTTTCATTTTTCTTCTCAATTCTTCAGATGATTTTCTCTGATATAAGGGATTTTCTTTCATACTATCTAATTCTATTTTTAGTAAGGCGGCATAGATAAAAGCGTTCTCTAAATCAAGAACTCCCCTTCCATAATAAAAGGGATCAAATCGCTTACTTTTAACCTTCCATTTATTATTTGAATCTTGCTTCTTATTGAGTTGTTTTTCTAAGTTAGCTAATTTACTTGGATCAGGTTCCTTATCTTCAGAATCATAATAGAATATATATTCTTTATCAGTATTATTTCTGATAACAAATTCCTGAGAAGCAGAACCTAATAAAACTTCTTTTATATGCTGGGGTTTAAAATCTGGAAATCCTTCCTTTATCAATAAAGCACATCCTGTAATGATAGGTGCTGACAAAGATGTTCCCACGTATTGGATATAGCTACGCTTATTTGTATCGGGAAAAAGAGTTTCAGAAAAAAGATTTTTGTCCCACATAACAGCAATCTTGTTTCCCAAAGTACACAGGAAGTTTTTTTGTATTATGGTGTCCTTGCCTGGATAATTACTTATTCCCCACCTCGTAAAGCTAGGATTTAATCCCCCCACTATAATGATAGGTGTATCACTCAGAGATTTATCTGCGAGAAAATTTTTTGCATCTGAATCAAATCTATAAGTTTTCCATGTATTGCCTGTGCTTGTTAATTTTTCCGATAAGTTCAAATTTATATTGCCAGCCGCAATAACGAAAAGTTTTTTTCCTTTTTGCTCTAGGACTTTGATAATGTCTTTCTGATGTTCTTGCATAGATGAGATTTTTTCAAGCATGCTCTGAGATAATTCATTTATGTTTCTTGCTAATAATATAGATCCATAAGACATATTAACAACAGATGCTTCTTCTATGGCTTTTATCTCTTTGTCTTCCTGCAGCATTAGTTTTGGATAAATTTTGTCAGGGCTTATTTTTATAATCTGCGCCCTAGGAGCAATTTGATGCATCACATGCATAACAACACCAGGATGAAAGCTTTTATCTTTCCCTTTAAATCGCTCAAAAGGATCATTCGACTCTAGAAATGTTTTATATTCTGACTCTTTTTGAATTCTTTCTGCATGAGACGATGCTCCTTCAATTTCTCGCTTTAATTTTTTAATCTTCTTTATGACTTCAGCATCTAAGTCGTAATTTTGATTAAAATCATAAGCACGAATTTCCAGATCAACATCTGGCTCCACTATGAGAGCAACTTGGTCGTTGCCTGTTATAGGGCCTCCTCTCCAGTTGAACCATTTACGACCACTATGAAAGTGTGAGGCTTTTGAAAATTGGGCAGCGGTGGGAGCCATGGCCCCTGCTTTTCTTACTAACTTTTGCTCCCTTGTTTCTTGCTGATTTCTTATTTTAATCTTTTCTAAAACGTCTTGCTTTAAGTGTACTGTTGTTTTTTTATCCGCTTCCTCTTGCGACCCTTCTTCACCTGGGAAAACAATAAGCTCCTGATTTTGATTTACTTCTCCGCTATGTAAGTTGATCGTATAGCCTAACACGAGGCATATAAGACCTTTTAAAATATTAGATTTTAATTTGAAATACTTCCTTATTATAATGCCCTCTCCCTGTTACTTTTTTTAATTTTACCTCTTTAGGCCTTATAACACTACTAAATATATTATATAAACCTATATAAACATATTTGAAATTTACACCTGTAAAAAACAGAGGCAATATATGGATATGACAGGTTTAAAGAGATGCTGTTAAACCTTAAAAATCCCAAATTTCTTAGTATTAATTTGAAGTAATTTCGCTATAATAACCCCAATTATAGCGCGCGCTATATAAATAAGGAATATTAAGATCATGACAACACCCTCTTGGAAGGAACTAGCCAATGCCATTCGTGCTTTAAGCATGGATGCTGTAGAAAAAGCCCAATCAGGACACCCTGGCCTCCCTATGGGAATGGCCGATGTAGCGACTATTCTATTTGCGAAACATCTTAAATTTATGGCCTCTGATCCTCATTGGCCGGATCGTGATCGTTTTGTATTATCAGCAGGGCATGGATCCATGTTGCTTTATAGCTTGCTCTACCTAACGGGCTATAAAGACATGACTTTACAAGAAATTGAAAATTTTCGCCAACTGGGAAGTAAAACAGCAGGTCATCCTGAATTTGGGCATGCCACAGGCATTGAAACAACGACAGGCCCTCTGGGGCAAGGATTGGCCAATGCGGTGGGAATGGCTTTAGCAGAAAGCATTCAGCGTGCTCGTCATGGGAAAGAAACTGTTCATCATCATACCTATGCTTTGGTTGGGGATGGCTGTTTAATGGAAGGGATTTCCCAGGAAGCTATTTCTTTTGCAGGCCATTTGAAACTTTCTAACCTTATTGTGTTGTGGGATGATAACCATATTACCATTGATGGGCCTACTTCTTTATCGACATCTGACCAGCAGCTAGAACGTTTTGAAGCATCGGGCTGGAATGTGCGCGCCATTAATGGCCATAATACAGAGGAAATTGATGCGGCGTTAACATGGGCTAAAATATCTGATAAGCCTGTTCTTATTGCGTGCAGAACAACCATTGGGTACGGGGCGCCTACCAAAGGGGGGACTGAGAAAATTCACGGGGCTCCCCTTGGTGCTGAAGAGATTGCAAAGACACGGGCTGCGTTAAATTGGCCCTATGAACCATTTGTGGTGCCAGAGCCTATTTTAACCACATGGCGGTCTTTTGGTAGCCGGGCTGAAAAAGCCTATCATGAGTGGCAGCAGAAAAAAGTGCCTCAAGAAATTTTTCATGCCCCCCTACCTGCTGATTTATCTGAGGCTCTTTACAATTTTTGTAAAGAAATTGAAAAGTCCCAGCCTAAAGTAGCCACGCGCAAAAGTTCTGAATTAGTATTAGAAAAACTAACCACTCTTATACCTGAATTGTTGGGGGGGTCTGCAGATTTAACGGGGTCTAATAATACAAAAACTCCTACCATGAAAGGTATTACCACCCAGGATCATACTGGAAATTATATTTATTATGGAATTCGAGAACATGCAATGGCCGCTATTATGAACGGCTTAGCATTGCATGGGGGATTTATTCCCTACAGCGGAACTTTCTTAGCTTTTACAGACTACTGTCGCCCTGCTATTCGTTTATCAGCTTTGATGCAACAGCGTGTCATTTACGTTATGACCCACGATTCTATTGGGCTAGGGGAAGATGGCCCCACCCATCAACCTATCGAGCATCTGCCCAGCCTTCGATGCATGCCAAACCTGCATGTATTCCGCCCTGCTGATACAATTGAAACAGCCGAATGTTGGGCATTAGCTCTTACATCCATAAAGCACCCTTCCATATTGGTTCTCACCCGTCAGAATTTGCCAACGGTTCGACATGCATCCCGCAATAATCTAAGTGCTCAAGGGGGATATATATTAAAAGCTGCAGAAGGTGCGCTGGTGAATCTTATTGCCACAGGTTCAGAAGTATCTTTAGCCTTGAGTATTGCGGAAGAACTTGCCACACATAACGTGCTAGCACAGGTAATTTCGATGCCTTGTACAACGTTGTTTGATCAGCAAACTGTAGCCTATCAACACACTGTGTTGGGTCAAGGACTTCGAGTGTTTATTGAAGCAGCAGCAAAAGAAACATGGTATAAATATGCGCGGGCAAACGACCTTATCATAGGAATAGACACCTTTGGGGCTTCTGCACCTGCGGACCAATTATTTGATCATTTTGGGTTTACGGTTGATAAAATAACGCCTAACATTATAAAACATATAAAAGAGGCTCATCATGCAAAAAGTTAAAGTTGCTATTAATGGATTTGGTCGTATTGGACGCTTAGTATTGCGGGCAATTTATGAATCTCAGCGGCACGATATTGAGGTTGTCGCTATTAATGATCTTACCGATGTTGAAACTAATGCTCACCTATTAAAATATGATAGCGTCCACGGGACATTTGCGGCAACTATAGAACATGACGACAAAAGCTTAAGCATAAACGGTCACAAGATACAGGTTTTATGTGAAGCAACCCCACAAAATCTTCCCTGGAAGAAATTAGGTATAGATGTGGTGATGGAATGCTCTGGTCATTTTACAGAACGTGAAAAGGCCCAACTTCATTTGGATGCGGGGGCCAAAAAAGTTCTTATATCTGCGCCTGCTAAAGGGGAGGATAAAACAATTGTCTATGGGGTTAACCACGCCTCCTTAAAATCAGAAGATAGAATTGTGTCTAATGCCTCGTGCACAACTAACTGCTTAGCGCCTGTCGCCTTTATTCTCGATCGTGAAATCGGCATTCAAAAAGGCTATATGACTACCATTCACGCTTATACTGCTGATCAACGACTTGTCGACACGAACCATAAAGATTTACGACGGGCCCGGGCTGCCGCTTTATCCATGATCCCCACTTCCACAGGGGCAGCAAAGGCTGTAGGATTGGTGCTTCCCCACCTGAAAGGCAAACTGGATGGAACGGCTATTCGGGTTCCAACCCCTAATGTGTCCCTCATTGATTTTAAATTTTTGGCGGCGCGGGATACCTCTGCTGCAGAAATCAATGGTCTTATTCAAAAAGCAGCTTCTGATGAATTAAAAGGCATTTTAGATACAGTCAACCTTCCCTTGGTATCTATCGACTTCAACCACAATGCTCATAGTTCTAATTTTGATCTGACGCAAACCACTGTCATTGAAAATACGTTTTGCCGTGTTTTAGCATGGTATGACAATGAATGGGGATTTTCTAATCGTATGAGTGATACAGCTGTAAGGATGGCTCGTTTATAAATCATGGCTACTATCATCACCCAAAATCGGCGCGCACGTTTTGATTATTTCATCGAACAAACTTTGGAAGCAGGTATCGTATTGGTGGGAAGTGAAGTAAAATCCATTCGCCAGGGAAAAGTGAACATCAACGAATCCTTTGCCGGTGAAAAAGATGGGGCAATTTATTTATTCAATGCCCACATCTCTGAATATACAGGGGCTAATCGCTTTAATCATGAACCCACAGCGCCCCGTAAGCTTTTGCTTCATAAGCGAGAACAAAACAAACTACTCGGAGCTATTAAAAAGAAGGGAATTACCCTTGTTCCCCTAAGTTTATATTTTACAAAAAGGGGCCTTGTAAAATTATCCTTAGGCATTGCAAAGGGAAAGAAACAACACGATAAACGGGCAACAGAAAAAGAGCGGGATTGGAATCGTGAAAAAGCCCACCTTATGAAAAGA
>JBMDXI010000153.1:0-2047 GCA_048595075.1 Alphaproteobacteria bacterium | reverse complement strand
AGCCAATTTTAGATTAATTTTTTCTTCTTGCCATTGGAAGGAAGGCCACTCTGGGTGCTCATAAATAAACATTTATTCTCCGCATAATTTAAGGAGATTATACTCCCTAATCACCGCAAATACTATGTATTTTAATGTACCAATTGACTCAATACCTTATACAACCCTTCCATTTTTTGCTGAAGGGTGGGCCATACTTTCAAGATAACGATTTTCTGATCAGGCCTTAATTTGATCGTTCCGCCATGCTGTTGGATCCAGGCAAGAAGACGGTCAGGCCATGGGAATATATCTTTATGGAATGACACAAGAATTCCTTTGGGGCCCCCTTCTATCTTTTGAATGTGAAGTTGCCTACACAGATTTCTTAAGGAAACAGTCATAAGTAAATTGTCTGTTTCTGTAGGAACAGGCCCAAATCGATCACGCAACTCTGCCCGAAATTCCTCTACTTCTGTGGGCGTTTTTAAATGCCCGATCCGTTGATAAATACCTAAACGTAAATTAAGATCTGGAATGTACGTATCGGGGATTAAAATTTCCAGCCCTAGGTTGATTTGGGGGATCCAATCATCTTCCAGCAGAGCATCTTCACTCGCCTTCCCTTTTGATTTAAGGGCCTGAATCGCCTCTTCTAACATATGTTGATATAACCCTAGCCCAACCTCTTTAATTTGCCCTGATTGTTCTTCCCCAACCAGATTACCTGTCCCCCGGATATCCATGTCATGACTTGCAATGGTAAATCCATCCCCTAAGCCTGTGATATTTTGTAGAACCTCTAACCGTCGTTGAGAGTTGACTGTAAATGTCTTATCAGGGGTTACTGTAAAAAAAGCATATCCCTGTGCTTTAGCGCGCCCTACCCTTCCCCTCAATTGGTAAAGCTGCGATAATCCAAACAAATCTGACTTATAGACTAACAACGTATTAGCGCTGGGAATATCTAATCCTGACTCGATAATATTCGTGCTGACCAACACATCGTAATGGCGATCACAAAACTTGATAATAGTATCCTCCAAGGTTTTAGCAGGCATTTGGGCATGCGCCTCAATAATCTTGAAAGACGGCAACAATTTGCGCAACATAGAGATCACATGGGAAATATCAGACACCCGTGGACACACAAAAAAACTTTGCCCACCCCGTTCTTTTTCACGCAGTAAAGCTTCTTTCACAATCAGATGATCAAAGGGGATTACTTTTGAAATAATAGGCTGCCTCTCAACGGGAGGGGTCGTCATTAAGCTTAAATCACGAATCCCGGATACCGCCATTTGCAACGTCCGTGGAATAGGGGTCGCACTTAGAGAAAGGCAATGAACATTAGGGTAACGATCCTTCAAGTTCTCTTTCTGCTTCACACCAAAACGCTGTTCTTCGTCAATCACGAGGAGTTCAAGATTTTTAAACTTCACCCGAGGTGTTAAAAGAGCATGAGTCCCTATAACTATCTGAACGGTACCGACCTCCACTTCTTGTTGTATTTTTTTTAGCTGATCAGCGCTTTGGAATCGGGACATAAGGCCGATAGAAATGGGAAACGCTTGGAAGCGTTTTTTAAATAATTCATAATGTTGGCGGGCAAGCAACGTAGTTGGTGCTAAAATCGCCACTTGTCCCCCTTGCGAAGCGACTATAAATGCAGCACGCAAAGCCACTTCTGTTTTCCCAAACCCTACATCCCCACAGATAAGTCGATCCATTGGGCGTGGTTGAGCTAGATCGCTGATCACCTCTTCAACAGCCTTTTCCTGATCAGGGGTCTCTACAAAGGGAAAGCCTTTACAAAATTCTTCATACGCCCCTAAAGCAGGATGAATTTCAGACGCTGATACCAAATGTCGCTGAGCCGCTATCTGCATGAGTTTTTCTGCAATTTCTTTAATACGTTTTTTAGCTTTTGCTTTGCGAACTTGCCAGGCAGTACTTCCTAAACGATCCAATATTACCTCACTCACTTTAGAGGCATAAAAGGAAAGCGCATCAATGTTTTCAACTGGCAAAAAAAGTTTATCGTCATCCTGATAAATAAGGCAGAGGC
>JBMDXI010000152.1:0-13554 GCA_048595075.1 Alphaproteobacteria bacterium | reverse complement strand
CTGACAATATACAGAATCGCTTAAAAGCAGCCCAGGTAAAAATTGTAGATTTAGATGCAGCTGAAGAGATTGTTTCAGCATCAATTAATCGCGTGTATCCATGTCCTTCCTCAGGAAAGTGTCCTCGTCATGAAAAAGCGGAGAAAGCTTTTAAGATTATTAAAGGAGATGAGGAAGGGAAACAGTATCTGCCACTTGCTATTACATTTTTGCAGTACTTTCATTCCGCCCACCTAGACTTATGGACACAGCAATCTATGGGAGAAAGTACAGAAGCTTATGGGGAAAATACCCTGAGTTGTACAAAGGGGATCCAAGAAAGAATCTTTACAGGATTACGGGGGATAGATACAGAGATAAATAAACTGGCCGCTCCCGTAGAGAGATTATTTATGCTGAAAAGTGCTTTTACAGATTCTAACATAGGAGACCCTGGCTCAGCCCGACGTATGGCCGGACATCTTCTTAAGATGGGATACACTCGCCGTATAAGCAAAGAACAAGCCATAGAAATGTACAGGAAGTATATGATAGAAAAAATGAGGGAGGCAGGTGCAGAAAATGATAAAAATTCTCAAGAGCAATTAAAGACATTAATGGAAACGATAGAGGACTATTTTGATAAGAAGTTAAAACCAGTATTAAATGAATTGCTAGGCCAGAGACAGGGACGATCACGGAGTTCTTCGCCCAAGGCCCGTCGTGCTGCATCATGCAGTCGATCTCCAAGCCCTGTTGGGTTAGGAGGAGCCAGTGAAGGTTTAAGTACCACCCGTCGTTTAAGAGCGAAACAAGATGCAGCTTATGAGGCCTCTCTCCATGAGGAGAGAGAAAAAGAAAGGCGCAGTCAAGAAGCTGCAGCAACCAATCAAGCCGGCCCTGATCATATCTCTCGCCCTTTGAGTGAAGGAGACCTCCTTGAAATGAGAACAAAAAGAATAAAAAAATTTGATCCCGAAGCAAAGACAGATTCTGATTCAAAAGAGTGAGGAAAATGGATAAGTAAGATAACTATCCATATGTCAGAACTGCCGCATCTAAATTAAAGTTGTGGAGTTCTGCGGTTTTAAAATATTTTGTTTTAAAATTTTATGAAGAATCACCTCTCTAAAATCCAAGGCTTTCCTTCTCAACTTCTTTTAGATGCGTTAGCCCTGGAAGAAGGGTTAGCTATATATTGCTAAAATAATCTTTTGCTTGTATATGTAAAACCTATGGCAAAAGAAATACTGTCTCTTATCAGGGGATACAAAGATTTTCAAAGTCATTATTTTGACAATGATCATCCTTTGTTTGACCAATTACGACAAGGCCAAAAGCCTAAGGTACTCGTCATTGCGTGTTCGGATTCTCGGGTTGATCCTGCGATCGTTACCAATTCCCAACCAGGCGATTTATTCGTTATTAGAAATGTGGCTAATTTGGTGCCGCCCTATGAAGAAGACCAAGGCTATCATGGGACAAGTGCAGCTTTAGAATTTGGCGTATGCGCTTTAGGTATTCGTCATATTGTTGTATTTGGGCATACGCAATGTGGGGGTATTGCTCATTTGTTTGACCCCCATGCAAAAGAGCAGGCAAAAAACAGTTTTATTCCTAAATGGATGACATTGGCGCGGGGAGCCTATCGAAAAACTATCAAAGAAGGAAAGACTCTTTCTTTAGAAGAATCCGTTGTGCGCTGCAGTCAGCATTCATTAGTGCACTCTTTAGAGAATCTAATGACTTTCCCTTGGATTGCCCAAAAGGTGGCCGATAAGCAACTTTTTCTTCATGCATGGCAATTCAATATAGCGACTGGGGTGGTCTTGTCTTTCGATCATGAAAGTGGTTGCTTTGCAGAGCTTTCTATGGAAAAATACCCTTTATAGCTCGTCTCTTATAATTGTAGTACGTCGTTACTCAGCGCTGGCGTAGATCGATTACGCGTTCGCGCCTTCGTGCCTCGTATACAATTAAAGTGTCTTCGCTAGATAGCTCGTTCTGTTTTGTTGCTACATTGTCATGTGTCGCTATAATACCAAATTCAGAAAGTAAGTAATACGAGTGAAACCAGGGTCGAAGGCGCGGGAATGTACATATGGTACGTGAGCAGACGCAGATTTCGCAGTTTTGCGAAGTAGTGCTTATTTTGTGGAGTTGGTATAATAATGAGGTAAATAGTGTTTGTTGATAGTCACTGCCATTTAGATGATCCCCGATTTCAAGAAGATTTTGCCGATGTGCTGCATCGTGCGAAAACAATGAAAGTAGGGCGTATTTTAACCATTTCAACCCTTTTGGCTTCCGTCCCAACTTTAGAGGAAATCTCTGCCAAAGAAGATTGGATTTACCATAGCGTTGGGGTGCACCCTAATGAGGTGAATGTAGAAGGGGTTCCCTCTGTGGACGCATTGAAAAAACTTTGTGCACACCCTAAAGCTGTTGGGTTGGGGGAAACGGGCTTGGATTATTACTATGAAAATTCAGACCGCCAGGCTCAACAAGAAAGCTTCCGCCATCATATTGAGGCCTCCCTTTCTACAAATTTGCCGCTTATTATTCATAGCCGTGATGCTGAAGAAGATATTTTAAAAATCCTGCAAATGTATTCACTGCCTCAACGCCCGGGCGTTATTCATTGTTTTACGGGTACAGAAGATTTTGCTTTTAAAACTCTCGAGATGGGTTTTTATATCTCTATTTCGGGGATTGTGACCTTTAAGAATGCAGAGGCTTTAAGAAAAATTGTTGCGAAGATTCCTTTAGATCGGCTACTGATTGAAACAGATGCGCCTTATCTAGCGCCGCTTCCTTACCGCGGAAAACGCAATGAGCCTTCTTTTGTGGTGCATACAGCAGAGGCTATCGGGAATTTGATGGGCCTTTCAGCTCAAAAAATAGGGGAAAGGACAACACAAAACTTCCTCACTTTATTTTCGAAGACCACATGAAAGCGCCTGCTTTAAAAATCAGAATTTTGGGCTGTGGGCCTGCGTGGGGGGTACCCTTACTGGCATTTGGATGGGGACGCTGCGATCCCAACAACCCGAAGAACAAACGATTTCGTAGTAGCATTTTAGTAGAATCTTCCACAACGCGTATCTTGATTGATGCGTCCCCAGACCTGCGGGCCCAATTCTTGGCCGCTTCTCTCCATTGGGTAGATGCGGTATTACTAACTCATGAGCATGCTGATCATACGCGCGGGTTGGACGAGCTAGGAATTTTGAATCGCTTTCATAAAAAGCTTCTGCCCATATATGCAAGTGCTGAGACGTTAGCCCACGTTTATCAATCTATTGAATATACTTTTAAAGCTGATAATGCCCATTATGCGCCCTTTTTTACAGCTAATACCTTTACAGAAGAACCCTTTATGATAGGGGATATTCCCATTCAGCCTTTTGTTCAAAATCATGGATTTTCAACCAGTTGGGGATTCCGCATGGGTGATTTTGCTTATTCTACTGATGTGGTTGAAATGCCTGAAGCTTCTTTCGACAAATTGAAAGGGATAAAACTGTGGATTGTGGATTGCCTCAAGCGTTCTTTCCACCCTACTCACAGTCATCTTAATCAAACGCTGGGATGGATCGATCGTGTGCAACCGGACCGAGCAATTTTAACCCACATGTCCCCCAGTTTAGATTATGAGGAGCTAAAAAGTGATCTTCCCCCTGGCGTAGAACCAGCCTACGATGGGTTAGAGACGCGCGTGTAGCCACTTCTTTTATAAGGGATAAGTTATAAAAGTCACATGAGAGTCTCATATCATATGCTTATACACTTTCGTCATTTTAATTGCTTTTTGGTGTTTCACCTATTAAACTAACAAAATGCGTTGTATAGCTTATTCTACTGCAGCATCTTATACTCTGAGAAAATTAGCTGATCACTTTGAGCAAGAGGGCAGCAAGTGCACCCTTCATAATAAAGAAGTTCTTCATTTGGCTGCTAAAGCGAATGAAAAAGGGGATGTCTTTTTCTTTGATTATGGGTGCGTTGTTTTTTGGAACTGCTCTAAAAAGCAAGAAAATACTATTCTTGAACTGGTAAAAGAATTCTCCACTCAACCCTATGAGAAGATTGAGTCTGATGAGTATGAATATCAGATTAGCCGCAAACATACTAAAACAGTCATGGATAATGGCATCATCACCCTGCCTGGCACCAAGACATTTAAAAAACTTGTTATTTCATTTGCCTTGTCTCAATCAGTCAAGTTGATGACCTTTGAGGAAATGGTCTTAAAGGTAATTGAGGAAACAAAATCTTTACCTGAACAAATTGCCTTGCACGGAAAAGTGCCTTTTTCCCGCAAAGAAATTTCTAAGCAAATGGGGCGTATTTTTATTGTGCGGCATTCCGTTAATCTTGACTCAGAAATGTTGGATACGCCTAACTTCTTTTGGGAAAACCCCGAATATGAAAGTTTATATACCATGGTGCTGAAAAACTTAGATGTTTTGCAGCGAGTGGAAGTTCTGAATCGCCGTATGGAAATGATCCAAGAGCTTTTTGCCATGCTAGGGGCAGAGCTTAACCATCAGCACTCTTCTTTGCTGGAATGGATCATTATTATTCTTATCTCTGTGGAGATTGTGCTATTCCTTTTGAAAGAAATTGTACGCGTTCTATAATATTAATATAACTTACCCCAGGAGAGATTATGTTTAAAAATTTTTTAATTATGTTTGCTATTCTCATCAGCATAGATGCGCAAAAATACGTGCTAGCAGCCGAACATTTTCAAACATGTGAGAGAATAATTACAGACCCATCCTAAAATGCATCTGCTAAAAAATAAAATTTGGGTAGATTTAGAGCCCAACAGATGCTACCACGGACTTGAAGAATATCCGTCTTTAGCAGAAAAAATAAGTGTCTATCAACAGCTTGAAAAGACCGATAAAAAGATAGCGGCTGAGAGAATAAAATTTCTCAAAGAAATTGCTGAAGAAAGCCACAATTTAAATAAAGATGCTCAAAATCCCCTCTTACAACTTATTTCTCAAACATCTTCAAATAAGGCTTTGTATTTAAGCAAGTTACTAAAACTTAATAAAAAAGCCACTGACCGCTTATTTCGCATTTTAAAGATGGAAGCGGGTAAAAAAGGGGTAGGGAGAGGGGTAGGGCCCGAGTATGCCACCCACCAAAAAGAGTTCGAATCAGTCATGGATTTAGACCCCGCCAACCGAGAAATGATAGATTCTTTTATAAAGTGGGAAAAAGAAGTTCAAGAAAAGGGAGACTCTGTGCCGGATTTTTATTTTTGGTTAGAAAAAGAAAAACATCCTCTCTTCCTAGAGCCAAAGCGCACAAGTAAAAAAGAAGAAACTCTAGTATTTTTTAATGACGATGGACAAGCTTATATCCCCTTAAATCCCGAAAATCCATCTGATAAGTATGATTTAGAAAAAAAAGGCTACTTCCTTCATGACATAATAGAGGTAGAGGGCAAGCATTATAGGCCTATAATAGCCAATCAGTCCCTATACGGAAGGGCAGTGGGTTCCCCCAAAACAGGATATTTGTATACTATAGATGGATATGGTCATCTAAATATTCAAAGAGGGGATGATACACGTGTACATCATAATAATTTATTAGAGGGGGGCACTGTCGTGTGTGCAGGAATTATCCAATTTCAGGATGGATTTATTTCTTATATAGATACGATCAGTGGGCATTACACCCCCAATCCTTCAGATTTAAAAAATGGGCTAAATTTAATGCTTCTTCACTATAAAAATGAAAAGATATTATCTCACTTACATAAATACAGTATCTGGATCGGGGCTAATAATTTAAAGCAAAATCAACCCTTTGAAGGAATAGAAAAAATTCCAGATAATGACTTTAGTGAAATAGTTTTAACACCCCGTGATTTATTGAAAATTAAATCTGCAATATCACCAGAATTGTTAGATGAGATTCAACTTAACCTTTTTGATTATATAGCAAAAAGGCCTAGAAAGATTTCTCTGGGATATTTTTTGAGTGAAGTTGAGCAAAGTGATGATGATCTCGATAAAAAGATAACGTGGATTAAAGTATCGTCAGGCGGAAGTTCATCAAGCGCTACTTATTACCACACAGGCCCAAAAAATATTACATTACATAGTCTGCTCATGAAGTACTATAAGAAAATGGCTGTAGAAAATGAGAAAATTTTAGCCGCGAGAACCATTCAACGCGCCTGGAGAGGTTGGAAAGAATCAAAAAAATCAGCTGGCTCTTAAAGAATATAAAGTTTTTCCCCCACCATCTTGTTAAGAAGCAGAAACTTCTAATATGAGGTCGTTGCTTTGGGTGTCTTTTCTTAATGTTGCATGCGTCCCAAGGGGGAGGGGGTCATTATAGTCGCCATGCCCAAACTGAAGCGTTGCCCCATTGGATGTTGGCATAATGGAAAAAATAGGCATTTGGGGCATTAAATCAGCTAATCGAACAATTGAACTCATATGCTTTTTCTGGGTTTCTTGGAACATTTTTTCATCTTTAAAAGAAGTATCGTGGAGCAACCCAAAAATAATAGCCTTTGTGTTGGTGAAAAAACCACCCTTCCACAATGCGTAAAGGATAGAATCTATGCGGGTAGGGTCATCTATGGTTTCAATAACAATAATGTCTTCAGGTCGCTCGGCTGATTGGGCAAAATAGGCAGATTGATAGTAGTGCAGAGATGATAAATTACCCCCAATAAGAGGTAAGTCCTGAAGTTCGGTGAAGTCTTCGGCAACTTTATTATTAATAGGCCTCAGACCTTTATAAGTCGCCGTAGCGGTATCACCTTTTAAAATATCGATCGTTTGTTTTAAGGACATGCGCCCGTTTACTGCAGGATTAATCTCTTTGCTATAGGCTAACACAGGGCCATGAATAGTGGGAAAACCTCGTAAATTGAACCATAGGTGAAGGGAAGTTGTGTCACTAAAGCCAATGATGGGTTTTGGCGTAAAATTTTTATAGGGCATATCCAGAAAATAGAACATATCATCTGGAGACGAAGCGTTATCCTTAGTGCGAAAATCATTAAATGTATGTGTGAGATGGTCATTCCACTTATTATCTAAAAAGTCCCATAATTCACAAGATAATCTGCCGCCCCTGAGTGCCCAAATGGCTTTAATATGAGGGGTTTTCAACGCATACATCAAATCATTAAAAGCGGCCTCGCGGTTCATAGCTAGCTCTGGACGTAAGGGGTCTGTATGCGAAAATGCCCCTTCATTCCATTGGGTATTTAATTCATATTTTCCCAATTCGGTACGAATCTGAACCAGCTTGCTTTCTCTATTATCTAGCCCAAACGAGGGAGCAATTATATAAACAGTGTCACCCTTTTGCAAAGGTTGCCAAGAATTATAACCAGGTTTTTTCATTGAATGTTCATCCTCTTGAGAGCTTGCCATCACGGCCATATGGAAAGAATTACCCAAGATAAAAAGGAAAGCAATAAGAATTTTTTTCATGTGAGGCCTCTCTTAATAAATTATAGCAAAGACCCTTTAATTGTATACTAGGCGCACACGCGTAGTAGGCCCACGCCAGCACTGAGCAATAACGTACTATAATTATAAGGGATACGCTATGTTTAGCAAATACGATATCATAAAGAAGTAGGGATGCAAGGTACAAAATAAATCAAGAGGATATTATTTTGCAGGTGATCAGAGAGGAAAAAAGGGTTAAAGGGGGGCTAAAAGAAAAACATCTTTCATTTTCCATAATATATCTTCGTGTTCTTTTGTAAGGTTCTTTAAACCTAATTAGCTTTTTATATACTCTAAGAACTGACTGCTAAAAATTTCCTGAGGATCCCACTTTCTCTTTATATTCATCCATGTTTGAAGAGAAGGATAAGCTTTCAGAAGCTGCTTCTTCGTATAATGCAGCCTATAAGTAAGGTAAAATGTGCCCTTAACATTCAACGCTGCATCAATGGCTTCCTTGGTGAAGCGTTTCATTTTTTCTTCTTCTTGGAAGGTTCTTCCCTGTGAAAACAGCAATACGATGCCAAACATATCCTGAGAAGCATAAGGCAATAAAGATAATTCATCTTTTTTTACCTCTCGAATAGTAGCATTTAAAAGATTCATGTTATAAGAAAATATAAGAAGCTTTAAGCTTTTTAAGAATGCATTTAATTTATTTTTAGGAATAAAGTATTCCTGCAAAATATCTTTGTTTTTTCCATATAAATGCCAAAGTATATGGATATCCGTATTCATGGCACTATTGCGTGACACCGGAGATAAATGGGACATAACTTTAGTAAAAAACTGCTCAGCTTTCCATCTTAGGCTTTTGCCCCATGGAGTGTACTCAGAATTTCTAAAAATAAATCTTTTTAAAGCAATAAGCGGTTCAGTGCTTATTAGGTTAGAAGACTTTTTTCCTACTTTTTCATACCAAAAAATTCCAGCATCTTCAAAAAGGTTATTTGCACCAACTGAGAGACGACCATAGGCCAGCTCTACACGGGGATCTTGAGTAACGTATTCCTGAAATTTTTCTGCAAAAAGACGTGAAGGTATAAATCTTTGATGAAATTGAAGGAGAGTATTCGGAACGGTTTCTAACTCTACTTCTATTATTACACCGAATTGGCCATATCCTCCTATAATAGCTTTGAAAAGGTCAGGATCTTTTTTTCTACTCACAAATCTTATTTTTCCATCAGAAGTAACTACTTTCATGCTTACAATTGTATTTCCTATAGGAGGCATCCCCACTTGCCAACCGTGGACATTTGCACTGATAGAGCCCCCTACTGAAAAAATATTATCTGATTGCATTATCTTTATGGAGCGACCATGGTTGTTTACAACGTTTTGTACTTTTTGCCAGGTAGCCCCTGCCTCTACTACCACATGCTGAGTTTTTTTGTTATAGTGTACTTTATTTAATCCCAACATATTTAAGTGAATAGAGTCATCCAGTAATGCCTGACCTCCCATAGAGTGTCGGCGTCCTGCAATCGTTATTTTTTTATGGTAACAGGTGGCACTCTGAAGGGCTTTTAACACATCTATTTGGCTGTGAACGTGGATTACGTTAGCCCTACTTTTACTGCCCCCCATATCATAGATAATATTCTTTTGTTTGCTTAAATTCTTTCTTAACTTTAAGAAGCTATTGGTTTGAATACCCTTAATACCCAAAGAAAAAAGCTTTTTAGCTTCCATCATATCATCCACCGTCCAAGCAATAACAGGATATCCATGATCTATGAGAATTTTCATTAAGTTCTTATCTGTATTCCATCGTGGCCCTAGTATGTCTGGGCGTACAATTCGACGAATTTGCTTCTGAAAAAAGGGATGTTTTAAAATCCACGGAATTTTAGCAAATTGAGATTGCACTTCTTCCCCTAACGCCTGAGAATTGGTAGTAAAATCGTACATCAATAATATATCTCTACTAGAAAGGCGCATCCAAATTAAGAAAAAAGGGTTAAAAGATTCTACAATTGTTGTATCTTTCAGATGATAGCGCTGAATAAGGGAGGAAATTTTTTCAGCTCTATGGTTATCCAAAATATGGGTAGTTTTTATATCAAGAAAAAGGTATTTTTTTGACCCTACAACTTCAAATAATTCTTCTAAGCTTATAAGGCGCGATTGCACGTGATTAGAGTATCGGAATTTTTTAAGCTGTTTCCACGTATAGCTTTCAGGCGCCCCTTTTCCATTAGTATTTTCTTCAAGTGTATCGCCGTGATATAAGAAAGGAACATTGTCTTTTGAGAACCTTACATCTATTTCAATGCCATTTACCTCACTTTCCAAGGCCTCATGAATAGCCTCTAAGGTATTGCCTGTATGTTTGTGAGATACTAACCCTTTATGAGCTATATATTCAGGAAAATAAGCATGATGAGAGGGTGTAGAAATAGCAGTAGGCGTATAAAGGGGTTCAATGTAAAGATATACTCCTAGCATGAATAAGCCACAAACCATCCACAGCATTTTAGGAATTCTTTTTATACTCAATTTAATATCTACCTATCTTCTTGTGTTATCTCATTTGGCATTTTTCTTTCCTTATTATCATAAATGGGATTCTTAGGAAATGATAGGCTATAGCTGACATCTTATAAAAGTATTACATCAGATCGTCGCTGAGGTATACACCATGCTCGCCCCTCTTTCCTTGTCCTACTTTTAAACCTGTCTAGCTATATTATTAGGAGCACCCGAGATTTTTCCAAAATCTTAACCTTCTCCCACTTTCTTTTTAAAAGAAGACATTATATACTCGCCCTATGTTGACAAGCTTTATTTCATTTCCCTCTATTGACCCTGTCATTTTTCCTATTTATGGGCCTATTGCGCTGCGGTGGTATAATTTGGCTTATATGGTCGGCTTGTTCTTAGGATGGGTTTATTGTCGCTATTTAGCGCGGATTTATGTGCCAGCTATTACTGCCAAAATATTAGATGATTTGCTAGTGTGGTCATTGGTAGGAATTTTTCTAGGAGGACGGTTGGGGCACATTTTGTTTTACGAACCCTCTCTTTACTTCCAAAATCCTTTATATATATTGAAAACGTGGGAAGGTGGGATGTCGTTTCATGGGGGCCTTATGGGGGTTCTTATTGCCTTCTATCTTTTTCATAAAATAAAGAAAGCCCCCTTTTCATCTATTATCGATTTAGCTGCAGCCGCAGCACCTATTGGGTTATTTTTTGGCCGCATTGCTAATTTTATTAATGATGAGTTATATGGCCGTGTCACATCGGTTCCGTGGGCGGTTATGTTTCCTTCAGGTGGTTATATCCCTCGTCACCCTAGTCAACTGTATGAAGCCGCTTTAGAAGGCGTTGGCTTATTTTTATTAATTTTCTTTTTCATTAAATACAAAAAGGCTTTGTTAAAGCCAGGCTATGTGAGTGGATTATTCTTATTAGGATATGGAATTTCCCGATTTTTTGTGGAGTTTTTCCGTGAGCCGGACGGTTTTTTTTCTATCTTAACAATAGGACAAGCCCTTAGCATTCCTATGATTATGGTCGGAATTTATCTAATCTTGCCTAAAATACACGAAAAGCGTATGAGACCTTCTCTAATTATTCTTTTATTACTAAACTCTTCTTTATCATGGAGCGGGTTTACTAGTATAACTCCACAAGAAGGTAATAGTAATACAGCAATTAGGGATAGAGGACCTATCGTCTTCTTTTTTGGGAGTTATCACTCTCTCCCACCTCTTAATAGTTCTTCTATACAACCGCCTACTCCCCTACCTTCTGTTTATACACTTTCTCATACTGAGCCACGTCCTCCTGCCCCTCTTCCCTCTCAGAGTTCTTTAAATAGATAAAGAGAGTTTCATTTTTTCTTTTTTACTTGATTTAAGAGGTATTTAATTTATATTACACACTTATTAATTAGCTTGTGAGTGTGTGCATGACTAAATTCATCCGTCTTTTTTTTATCTGGTTCCCCCTTGTTACATTCTTCTTTTTACAATTTATGTTGCGGGTATCCCCCAATGTAATGGCAGATGATATTCTGCAGCACTTTCAAATTAATGCCACTAACTTTGGCTTACTTATGTCATTGTATTATATGGGATATGCGGGAATGCAAATCCCCATTGGGCTATTATTAGATATGTATGGCCCCCGTTATGTAGCAACGACAGGGGCTCTCCTCTGTGCAATGGGTGGACTGCTGTTTGCATCAACAGACCATTGGTATTTAGCCCTTTTATCTCGTTTAATGATTGGAATGGGATCCTCAGCTGCCTTTATTTCCACCTCTAAAGTTATACGTTTATGGTTTCCTGAAAAATATTTTTCTATATTTGTTGCCTTCACTGTTACTTTAGGGTTATTGGGGGCTTTTTCAGGGGGAAAACCAACAGCCCAATGGGTGGCCTTATATGGATGGAAGTATACCCTTTTAGGAATGAGCTTTGCGACACTAGCAGTATCAGCTTTCATTTACATGTTGGTTAAAAATTCTCATAAAGAGGAATCTCAACATACTGTTTTAGAAAAAGGATTTTTCAAAAGCCTTATTTCTTTGATGATTGAAAAGCAAATCTTATGGGTAGCTTTTTTTGGAGCTTTGTTAACAGGCCCATTATGTGCCTTTGCTGATGTATGGGGAGTTTCTTATTTAGTGCATGCCTATGGATTGGATAAGCCACGTGCTGCTGAAGCGTGTGCTATTATTTATATTGGTATGGCAGCAGGGGGCCCCCTCCTCGCCTTTTTTGGGTCCCAACACCACTTATATAAAAAAGTTATCTCATTATCAGGGGCAGTGATGGCAGCGGTTTTAATCGGAATACTATCTGTGAAAATGGACTATAAAACTTTGATTGCTGCCCTTTTTATAATGGGTGTTTTTTGTTCTTATCATATATTAATGTTTGCCTTGGTTTTAGAAGATGTCCCTAAAAAAATTAGTGGAGTAATGGTAGGATTTGTAAATACTATTAATATGTTAAGCGGGCTATTTTACTTACCTATTATTGGGTTTCTACTAGATACTTGTTGGACAGGCCAAATGTTAAATGGTACGCGTATTTATTCTGCAGGTGCCTATAAGGTTGCTTTTTCAGTCATTATTATAGGGCTTATCATAGGTGCAATTGGGTTTTTACTTTTGCGTAACTCCTCTAAAAAAGAAGTGTCCATAAACGTTTCAAACCCTTGATATCTTTTATAACTTCTGCTATCACCAAATTATCTATCGGGAATTATGCGGTCGTGGCGAAATTGGTAGACGCGCAGCGTTGAGGTCGCTGTGGTGGAAACACTGTGGAAGTTCGAGTCTTCTCGACCGCACCATATTTTTGTTGTTGTATATGCTTTATTCAGATACTCTGAAAGTGAAGTATTTTTAAGTAGGTTCGAAAGGATATGTACGCAAACAATGGTTCATACGCAAGAATACAATCAATCCACAAACTTAGCTCTTGCTGAAAATCTTGCTGAAATTCCTACACGCCTTTTAACCCAAATTCACTCCGCTCTTAAAAAAAATAAAAAAGTTTCTCTTATGAGTGCTATCCAAGAAGCTGACCCTGTTGATTTAGCATGGGCTTTAGAAAAACTTTCATCTATTGAATTAAAAAATTTTATTCGTCTTTCCAACATCAATTTTAACTTTGAGGTCCTCTTAGAGCGTTCAGATCACCGACGTCAAGAAATGGTACAAATGATCGGAATAAAGGCTTTAGCTAAGCGGCTGCCTGAATTAGATAGTGACGATGCCTTTTGCCTGATTGACGAACTGACAGCAAAACAACAGCAATCTATTCTGTCTATGATTCCTGCAGCAGATCGTGCTAATTTCGAGACAGTATCTTCTTATCCTGAAGATAGCGCTGCACGTCTCATGCAGCAAGAAATGGTAGCAGTTCCTTCTTTTTGGAAGGTGGGCGACTTATTAAAATATCTGCAAAAGTCCCAATCTCTACCTAGTGAATTATATGAAATTTATATTATTAACCCCAAATATAAAATTTTGGGAAACGTAACATTGGGAAAGCTCTTACAACAAAATCCAAATACACCTCTTAAAGATATTATGAAGCGTGATATTAAA
>JBMDXI010000151.1:0-7550 GCA_048595075.1 Alphaproteobacteria bacterium | reverse complement strand
CTCTGCGCTTTGATAAACTCGACATTACTTTCTTCTCTTTCTTCGCCCTTGCTTCCATGAAAGTTCTTAACCTACTTTGTTAACAGTGCCATATACAAGGCGCGAAGGCGCAGCAGGTACTCAACATACATCAGGGCAGAGTAACGAGGTACGACAATTATAAGGGACGAGCCATAAAGGTTATACCCTCAAAGTTGAGAGATGTATAGATAAAATGCATAATTCTGAGCACTTTATGAGGGCTATGTTTTTTGGCAAAACTTATCCCACGATTCCACAGTCACGGTTTTTTGGGTAAAGGTTTCTGACCCACAATAAACTAAAACACGCTCAGTGGATGGCGCTACTTTTTCAAAAGCTATTAAATGAGTGAGAAAATCTTTTTGAAATGTTTCTGAAGATTTAATTTCAATAGGTTGCAATTTTTCTTGTACTTCACGAAGTATATCTATTTCCATACCTATATGATCACGCCAAAAATAAAGGTTGTTTGATTTTCCTTGATTGTACCTTTGTTTGATCATTTCAGAAATAATAAAGCCTTCAAAAATAGCGCCTCGTAATGAAGAAAGATGGAGCTGTTCAACAGATTCAATTCCTAATAAGAAACAAGCCAACCCAGAGTCATAAAAATAAAGCTTTGGCATTTTAACTAATCTCTTATTGAAATTTTTGTAGTAGGGGCGCAATCTGAAACATAAATAAGATGCTTCTAAAATGTTCAGCCAAGCTGTGGCTGTTGTCTGAGAAATACCTACATCTACCGCTAGAGAGCTTAAGTTTAATAACTGTCCCTGTCGTGCCGCGCATGCTTTTAGAAATGTTTGGAATGTGGATAGGTTTTGAACGGCCAATAAAGTGCGCACATCTCTTTCCACATAGGTTCGTAAATAGCTGGAAATCCAATCTGTGGGGGAACCTCCCTCAAGTAAAGGGCGTGGGTATTGACCTTGCAGAAGATACGACCAAACATTGTTCATGGGCTTTTTGGCACTAAGATATTCCGCGTAAGTAAGAGGCAAAAGCTCTAACACCCCTACTCTGCCAGCTAGACTTTGGATAATTTTCTCATTAAGAAGAAAATTCTGAGACCCTGACAAGATAAACCGTCCTGCCTTTGGATGGTCATCCATAAAACCCTGCAAATATCGAAACAAGTCTGGAAATTCTTGCGCTTCATCAATGATCCAAGACTGGTGGGGATCTTTGAAATATCCGATGGGATCAAAACGAACGGCTTCTAAAGTGTTAGGGTTTTCTAAAGAAATATACTTGTAGTCCGGAAAAGCCTTCTTCAAAAGAGTTGTCTTTCCACTTTGCCGCGGCCCTGTTAAAAAAACGCCAGGGAATTTGTTGGCATAACTGAGGAGCTTTTCTTGAAGAGTTCTTTCAAACATAATGACTTACATACTTTCCTTTTAATTAAATATAATATGTATTCATGTAAATTTCCAGATTGAAAAGTGAATTTGTATAAATTTAATTCCTCGTGGGAAGAGTTGCCCACATTTTCTTACTTTTAAGGATTTTCAGTCATGGTTTTTGATTTAATAAGAGCTTTCTCTAACTTTTAATTTATTTCTTTCCCACTCTGCCTTCAAGAAATTTCTTCTTGATTATGTTTCTCCACCCTGCTTTAATTTGAACATGATAAATAAAGAAATGCTAGAGAAGGACTTTGAATACTTTTTGGAACAAAAACCCTTATTGCTCCAATCCCCCAAATATTACGGAAAATATATCGCCCTTCAAAATAAAAAAATTGTGGGAACAGATACAAAAAAAGATGAGCTCATTAAAAGTATGATAGCTAAGGGCTTTAAGATGGGAACTTTCATTGTTCAGCATGTCATAGAAAATGACGACACCATTCAAAGATTTTTTTCTCGCGTTCAGTAGATAGATGTCAGATAAAAAAAGAGCTTTTTGTATAGATTATCCTGCTTTAGCCTCAAGTTTAATTACAGATATAATCATCATTCCAAAATATCCATACAATAAAGAAGTAGCTGAAGAATTTTTAAATAATCCGCAAGGGGTAACATTTAGAGCTATTTGGGACACAGGAGCTACTCATAGCGTTATCACACCTCGTCTTATTGAAAAACTGAATATATCCAATCAAATAAGTGGATATACCCAAGTTTGTGGTGTTAACAGCACGATTTCTAAACAAGCAGTCTACAAGGTAGGGGGGATTGTACTGCCTAACCGCGTTATGCTTTCTGAGTGGGAATTAACGGAAAGCTGTTTAAGCCCTAGCGAAATTGATGTATTAATTGGGATGGATATAATTTGTAAGGGTGATTTTACAATTTCAAATTATGGGAATAAAACTAAGTTTTGCTTTTCAATCCCTTCTCATGATGAAGTTATTGATTTGGTAAAAAAGCACTCCTAATATTTTTGTACTTGGATGGAAGTATTCTCCATACATTAAACCTCACTCCTCCACACCCCTCCCCTGCTTTTCCCACATGGTTGCATACACCCCTTTTTTCTTGAGTAGTTCAGCATGCTTACCCTGCTCTATAATCTCACCTTGATCTAAGACAATGATCTCATCTGCATCAACAATAGTTGATAAGCGATGGGCAATCACCAAGGTTGTACGGTGTGCGGAAATATGGTTTAGGTTCTGTTGAATGGATTTTTCAGTGCTGCTATCTAATGAAGAAGTTGCCTCATCAAACAGGAAAATCTTAGGATGCTTTAATACGGTTCGCGCGATGGCTACCCGTTGTTTTTCACCCCCTGAAAGCTTGAGGCCACGCTCCCCCACCATTGTATTGTATCCTTTAGGAAGAGCTGCAATAAAATCATCTAAGTGGGCATTTTGGGTAGCCTTCACTATATCCCCTTGGGTGGCCTCCATACGCCCATAATGAATATTGTACTCAAGAGTGTCATTAAATAAAACAACATCTTGGGGCACAATACCAATTTGGCGACGCAGACTTAGTTGGGTTACATGCCGTATATCATGATCCTCTACTAAAATAGCCCCTTGGCTCACATCATAAAATCGAAACAACAATCGCCCAATGGTTGATTTGCCAGATCCACTTTTGCCCACAATAGCTACTTTTTTTCCTGCCGGCACTTTGAAGGAAATATTCTTGAGAATAGGACGATCTGGTTGATAGGCAAATGACACGTTTTTGAATTCAATAGTTCCATGTTCAACTATCAAATCAATTGCTGTAGGGCTATCTTGAATTTCAATAGGCGCATTCAAAAGGGTAAACAAATTTTCCATATCCACCAGAGCCCGCTTGATCTCGCGGTAGGCGAACCCTAATATGCTTAAGGGCTGATAAAGCTGGATTAAATAAGCATTCAGTAAGACCACATCCCCTACTGATAAACGATGATGAATAAATTCATAGGATACATATAGAAGTGTGGTTATCACTCCTAGTGAAACAATCAGCCCCTGCCCTGCGTTCAATAAAGCCAAGCCCATCTTGTTTTTGATGGCAGCGGTTTCGTAATTTTTCTGAACCCTGTCAAAGCGTTGAACTTCTAATGCATCATTGGCAAAATACTTTACAGTTTCATAATTTAAGAGACTTTCCACTGCCTGATGGCTGCAAATATTATCTGCTTCATTCATTTGACGCACGAATTTTGCACGCCATTCCGTAATAGCAATTGAATATCCGATGTAAAGCCCAATTCCCATAAACACTATGCCTGCGAGCAAAACACCATAAAAATAAGCAATAAAACTAAGCACCAATAAGATTTCAATAAAGGTGGGCAAAAGGTGGAACATAGAAAATTTCAGGAAGGTTTCTGCCGCTTGGCTACCCCTTTCCATCACCCGTGTTAAGGCACCTGTTTGTCGATCTAAATGAAATCGTAAACTCAATTGCTGCAAATACGCGAAGGCTTCGGTGGCCATCAGCCGCACTGCCTGTTGTTCTACTTTTGCAAAAAAGACTTCTTTTAATTCCAATAGCCCCACTGAAAGAAGACGACTTGTTCCATAAATGGCAATAAAAAATAGGCCAATACCAAATAAAGCTTCTGTATGAGAACTAAAAATATCAATGGCTTTTTTAAAGAAAAGAGGGATTCCAGCAGCCGCTATTTTTGACAGAAAAATTAAAACAAAAGAAATAATAACCCTTTTTTTGATATCCCTATCATTTGCAGGCCATACATAGTGTAAAAAGCGCGTAAAAGCCCCTATATTTGCCCTTTTGGTATAGCTGTCTGTCCCTTGATTTTTCATCTTATTTTTATTAACTCCATTAAATTTTCTATAGACATACCTATCCGATCGCTTTAGACTCTGTTTAAATTTTTTAAATAATAACATAAAGAAAAGCCGTATAAAAATGAAAAGAACACGAACATTATTTGCAAGCATTATTGGAACAGCATTAGAATTTTATGATTTTATGCTGTATGCGGTTTTTTTAGAGGCAATTGCTCAAGCCTATTTCCCCACAGACAATGCCCATACGAATGAAATATTTGGTCATGTGGGATTTGTGGCTGCTTTCCTTATGCGCCCTTTTGGAGCCTCTATTTTTGGTTATATTGGTGATCGATGGGGCCGTCGTAAAGCTCTTATTTTATCGATTTCTCTTATGGGAATTCCAACCCTTATTATTGGGATTCTTCCTTCTTATAGTCAAATTGGGGTATGGGCCTCAGTTATTTTAATTATTAGTCGTTTGTTTCAAGGATTGTGCACAGGCGGGGAATATAATGGATCTGCCATTTTTGCCCTTGAACATGTGGGCAAACGTTATCCTGGGATGACAGGCGGACTAATTACAGGTGCCAGCGTCATTGGGGCCTTATTTGCCACGCTCATGGGGCTTTTGTTGAAACAAGACGGATGGCCTGCTTGGGGATGGCGAGTAGCTTTTATTTTAGGGGGCGTTGTTAGTTTAGTTGGTTTGTATATTCGCCTTTATACATCTGAAAGTCCGGCATTTCAAAAATTCCAAAAATCTCATAAAGTTGAAAAAGCCCCTTTACTATCAGCCATTACACGCGATTGGGCGTCCTCAATTACCACGGTGCTGATTGGGACACTGAATGGGATTTTGTCTTACACTTTATTTAAATTCTTGGATATTTATTTGTGTCATCATCTCTGCATGGATCAACGAGAAGCCTTAAAATTTAGCTCTCTTGGCATTATTGTATATATATTTGCAGCGCCCACCATGGGATTCATTTTGGATAAGGTCGGAGGACCCCGCATGTTACGTGCTGCTTGTCTTTTTGTATTTATAGCTGCCCTTCCTTTATATTATTTAGTGCAATTAAAATCTCCTACCTCTTTAATAAGTGCTCAAATTTTGTTAGGATTATGTGTAGCAAGTATTGCGGGCCCTCAACATGCCTTTGTTCAGACCATTTTCCCTGTGGCTGATCGATATAGTGGCGTTTCTTTCAATTACTGTGTAGGAATGGCCTTAGGGGGCGGTGGTGGTCCCTTGTTGATGCAGCTTGCTGTGAGTTATTTTGGTAACCTTTATATGCCTGCTTTCTTTTTGATGACTGCCAGCTTTTTAGGGTTTTTGGCGATTCATTTTAGAAGCAAAGCAAATCGTTTTTATTATAGTTAAGAGAAAATGATGACTCTTCTTCGGTGTGAATTTGTGTCCCCCTCTCAAAAGCTTTCTATTGAAGGATTAGACCTTATTACTCTCCCCGGTCAAGAAGGTGAGCTAGGAATTTTTCCTAACCATGCACCGATGATTATTGCTTTAAAAAGTGGGATTATTCATCTCTACAAAAATAAGGATATTTTTCAACACTATTTTATAGATAAAGGATTTGCATCTATCACATCCTCAGCGTGCATCATTACATGCCCAAATTTTTCTTTATTAGAAGAATTAGACCCTAAAGTACTGGAAGCTGAAATCAAAAGATATCATGACGATTTGGCGGGCTTGTCTATTGAAGATGAACAACGTATACTCCATGCCAAAATCCTATTGGCTGAAAAAATGCTAGAAGCGCTCAAAAAGAAAATGCAGGTAAAATAATGTATAACCCCCAAAATGTATTTGCTAAAATATTAAGGTCTGAAATCCCTTGCACAAAAGTTTATGAAGACGATTATGCTCTTGCTTTTGAAGATTTGTACCCAAAGGCCCCTATTCATATTCTTATTATTCCCAAAGGCCCTTATGAATCATTTTCTGACTTTACGCGACGGGCTTCTGATGAAGAAATAAACGGTTTTTTTAAAGCCGTCACTGCAGTAACTCAACAGTTAGGTATTATTGAGCAAGGGTATCGCCTTATTACCAATGAAGGCTTAAATGCCCATCAAGAAGTTCCGCATTTCCATATCCATCTTTTAGCCGGCAAAGCATTGGGCCCTTTACTGAGTAAGTGAGATTTTTTTGAATTTTTACAAAATATATGCTATATAAAAAGAAAAGAGAGTCATTATGGATTGGTCACAAACTGCTACTATTATTGTTACCTTAGGCGGAGGCATCATTTGGGGATATCGCCTGATAAAGGAAGATATTCAGCTTATAAGGGAAGATATAAAAAGACATGATGCTGAACTTGCTGAAATTCGAAAAGAATTTTCTGCTAATCGACAAGAGGATGATAAACGCAACACTATGTGGGCAGCTCTTCTGAAAGAAATTCAAGAAATAAAACTCCATCAAGCTAGAAAAAAGTAATAATTAATAGAGCACTCTCACCTCTTGAGTTACAACTGAAATACCCTCTTTCCACATCCATCTTTTAGCCGGTAAAGCATTGGGCCCTTTACTCAGTAAGTGAGGTTTTTTTACGCATTAATAAAATGATGAGAAATAAGAGTTTTAAAATTAGAAGCATATATATTTTTCAAATCGCTAAAAGAAGAAAATTTACTTCTAAATAAAAGGCCATTTGCACTAGCTACTATTTTAAAATTCTCACAGGTATTAGTTACTAAATAGGTAGTATATAAATCATACTCAGAAAAATCGTGATCTTTTTTTGTTTTATCCATTAATTTCAAAATAGATTTTTCCCAACTCAATCCATGGATTTTTTGAAGATTTTCTTTAAGAGTTTTTAAAATTTTTCTACTAAATAACATATGATGCGCTACAAAGTCGTAACGATAGTAAGTAGATTGATTCAACAGTTCACAAGTGAATTTTTTTCTAGGGGAATGACAGTCATAATGAATATTTATAAGGTACTTATTACTATTATCTACAAATATCTGAGGTCTTAAGAAAACAGTATCCCCATCTACAACCAAAATATGCTCTGCTGTTGAAATACAATCTGCATTTAATTTAATGAATTGCTGTAAAATCCACCCTCCTTTCTTTTTAACTGTGGCATAGTTTGGTATTACTTCATCTTCCCTTACAAAGGTGAGCTTGTTTTTAAGGCAAAATTCTCTAATCTTCTTACTTTCAGGAGCCACTATATAGATACTCTCTATAGGATGAAATATCATTGTACGAATACTGCTCACAGTTTCTTGGGCTGTTGGCAAATCTTTTTCAACTAGAGGGATCAAAACATCTATGGGGTACTTACTAAGAGGAGGA
>JBMDXI010000150.1:0-3501 GCA_048595075.1 Alphaproteobacteria bacterium | reverse complement strand
GCCCTATGTCATATTGCTTAGCTTTCTCATCATCTTCTTCACTGCGATACTCTGGAGGAATAGCCCACCGCGTTGCATAGGCACTCCAATAAGTTGTAGGGTGTTGCTTTACCTCAAAAAGAACCTGCGTAGCCTCCTCTCCTCCCTTTCTTTTGTAAAGAGCATGCGCAACTGTTAAGACAATATTTCTTCCGATAAGCTTCCCACTTGCTGTAAAAGAATTTACTCCAATTTTTATTTGTAGTTGTCCAGCTTCAAATATAAATTCACTTGCAGAGATGTCTGTTAATTTAAATTCCGTTTGAATAAGAGGCAACGGTGAAGGAGGCCGTTGCATTTTCAATAGTTCCTCCAGGCTAAGCATCGGGGGAGAGTAAACAGGCTTCCCAATATAGGCCGCCTCTTCTGGGTCTTTAACAAGAGGATTACCTGAGGAAGGCAGACGACTGTAATCGATGGCATCTTGCTTATCATCTCCATAGTAATAAAGATTAAGAATAGGATCATATTCTAAATTTTCTTCTTTATCTTTCACGAAAGATAAAGCTGATGTAGAGGGGGTTAACCTATGTCTCTGGCTTTCTTCTTCATAGACACTCCCTAAGAGTAAAGGCACAGAAAATTTCAAGCCCAAAATCCATAGACTTAGAACAATGATGTGTTTTTTCATTTTCAAATCTCAGGGGCAAAGGCCTTACTTTTGTCTGGGACGGGTAAGGCGATCTCATAAAAAGCTCTATCTGTTTTTTCATGACTAGAATCTTTATTTTTCTTAAACCCCGCCACCATTTCAATTTCAAAGGGAAAGTTTAACTGTTCATTCACTTTTCGATAAAGATTTTCTTCGCCATAGGCTCTTTTAATACCCCACACCCACCGCATACCAGGAGAAAAATTTGAACGAGATATTGCCGCATCTGGAAGATTAGATATTTTAAATTCCCATGCAGGGATATGATGAACTAAATGATCAAACACTCTTAAATCGTGGATGGTAGCTGCTTTTTCCGTTGTAAAGGATAACCCTATACCCGCTGAAGGAGAAATCCCTTTTATTCCTAAATTAGCTGTAAATGAAGTTGAGTGAGACGCTGTTTGCTCCCCCATCGTTGTATTAGGGGAATGATGAGAAATAGACACATTTCCCCTACTGCGCTCATCTTCATTTATCTTAGCTGTTATCGCATAACTAGAGGCAAAATAGCGCATGACGTTTTCTTCCTTATCGGTAGGTTTCAGGATATGTGGATGGAATTGTCCCTCGAGGGCAATAATATAATAATCGGTAAGCGTCCCATCCTCTGCAACACAACAATAGGTACTCGAAAAAAGGGTAATTGTATAATTTCCTCCCCATTTTTCTTTTCCTGTTTCTCGCCCCAAAAAATTTTTTATGGGCATTTCCTTATCTAAAGAAAATATCCAGTCCGAAGAGCGCTTAAGCGTAAAATTTCTAGGGATAGATTCTAGGGTTATCTCTGCAAGTTGCTGAGTCCCCAGATTGTCCATTACGGGACGAGGTTCCCTGACAAAATCTTTGGGGGAAATTTGTAAGAATTCCTCTTGCATTTCTTCTTTTTCTACGATTGCGAAGACATCAAGAGAACACAATAAAATTAAAATAATAAAAGACTGCTTCAACAATTTTACCTCCACTATATATTCATTATACTTTTAGAAAAACATAATTTATATGTAATAACAAGTAATGTTTTTGTCATTGAGAAATTTTAAAAATAAATAATATAGTAAATATTAATGAATACTTACTATATTATTACACCCGCCATTCCACATTTTGCCAATCCCCGCCATCTTCCTTTTTCGCCTGAATGCGGCTTTGCCAATTACCCACATGAATTTCAAGCTTATGACCATCGGGGTCTAGGAAATATAAAGAATCTCCAGGGGATGTGTTATCTTTAAAGACCTTGGCACCTGACTGAATAATCCGTTGAGACATTTGAGCAAAATCTTTCGTACTCACAGTGAAAGCATAATGGGTGTAGCAAAGATTCATTTCCCGCCACATATCCACGTTCAAACAAAACCAAAAAGCATGGGGTTCTTTACCTGCCAAAAAATAGGCGCCCCTATCCCATTTGACTAAAGGAGTTAGTCCCAAAATATCTTTATAGAAAGCAAAAGATTTATGAATATCTTTTACCGCCAACGTGATATGGTTCACTGCAGAAATCATAATTGGCACCTTATTTGCGCTGTTGCAACTTCATCCACATGTTGGCACTCGCCCCAAAACGTTCAAGCCAAAGAGCTGTATCAACGCTTATACTTCTTTTTCTATGTAATATTTGAGAGAGACGATTTGCAGGTACGCTTAGTTTTCTAGATAGCTCAGCACTTGATAAATCTAAAGGTTCCATAAAATCTTCCAAAAGAATTTCTCCTGGATGAATAGAGGCTAATTTTTTTGTCATTTTATAAATCCCTTTCTTGTACTATAAACCCCTGGGCAACAACATATATTTCTGCAGATTCTTTGCGGCTGGCTTGGGGCTTCATATGTTTTACTGTTTTAAAATGTTTTTTTAAGGACTGTAATAGCTCAGCCGATGATCCCCCCTGCCATACTTTTGCAACGAAAGAGCCCCCTGGGGCAAGAACTTGTAAAGCCATCCCCAATGCCAATTCCGATAAAGCAATAATGCGCAAATGGTCTGTATTTTTATGTCCCGTCGAGGCAGGGGCCATATCGCTCAACACCACATCAACAGGGCCTGTTAAAACGGAAAGGATATGTTTTACTGATTCAGGGGTTGTAAAATCCATTTCTAAACATATTGCCCCCTTTAATGAATCAAAAGGCAAAATATCAACCGCAATAACCTGGGCATCACTAGTACTTGTATCCACCTTTTCCAGAATAACCTGTGTCCACCCACCGGGGGCAGCCCCTAAGTCAATGACACGGCATTTCTTTTTGAATAAATTGAATTTTTGGTCTAGTTCTTTTAGCTTAAAAGCTGCCCGTGACCGATAACCCTTTTTTTTGGCCTCAGCCACAAAGGGATCATTCAGCTGACGTTCGAGCCATTTTTTGGAAGAAATACTTCTGTTTTTCTTACTTTTCAGTTTTACAGCTTTTGTACGTCCTGATAAAAAATTTGTTTTGTTTGTCATATGGATTGCCATGTATTAATTTATGATTTATACACCTCGTATTACTTTAAAGTAATTTAGCTATATATCAATACTTCTTAAAAAGATAAATAGGCCACAAAAATTAATAATATTAAATCATAGCTCAATCAATTTAAAGTGATACGAAAAATGAGGAGCGAGCATGTAGTCAACCTACATCAGCGACAAATTTTGATGTACTCACTTTATAATCGATTAGCTATGGCACTGTTAACAAAATGAGGGAAAGGTGGTAGAATGGTGTGAGAAAAAAAATAGAAGGGAGAAAAAAACAATGAAAGACCGATATTTTCCAATAGAATCAGATGTTTTTGATAAAAGGATATTACCCCTGATTAT
>JBMDXI010000149.1:0-4332 GCA_048595075.1 Alphaproteobacteria bacterium | reverse complement strand
ACCAAGAACTGAGAATGGATCTACCAACGGTGGGGCCTGACACCCTTATATTAGCTGCAGAAATAGGGTTAAAAGGAATAGCGTTAGAACGGGGGAAGGGTTTACTTCTTCACCAAGAGCGCTGTATCCAATTGGCAGATGAATTAGGATTATTCTTAGTGGGAAGTGAATAGTGGATGACATTAAGATTTTTATGGTTGCAGGAGAACCATCAGGAGACTTATTAGGGGCTCAACTTATAAAAGCTTTGAAAGTGCAGACTCCTCATCCTTTGAAGCTGAAGGGTGTTGGGGGGGATCGTATGGCAGAAGAGGGGTTAAATTCTTTAATTTCTTTATCTGACTTATCTGTCATGAGTTTTACAGATGCTCTTTTGCAATTACCTAAGATGTTGAAATATATACGTACCCTTGTGCACGTTATCGAAAAAGACAAGCCTGATTTAGTTCTGACCATTGATTTTCCTGGCTTTAATTTTCATTTGGGAAAAAAGGTTGCTCGACTAGGAATTCCAGTGGTGCATTTTGTGGCACCTACGGTATGGGCTTGGAAGGCAAGGCGCGCTGAAAAAATATCTCGCTTTTTGACCCATCTCTTAACACTGTTCCCTTTTGAGCTTCCTTATTTCGAAAAACATGGGTTGGCCACGACGTGGGTAGGGCACCCTTTAGTGGAAATGGGACTCGATCAAGGGGACGCCGTAGCTTTTCGCAAGAAATATCATATTGCAGCGGGGGCAGAGATACTTTTATTTCTGCCTGGTAGTCGGCCATCGGAATTACAGCGCCATATTCCTATCTTTTTAGAAACAGCTTTACTATTGCAAAAAAAGTTTCCTTCTCTTCATGTGGTGATACCTACTTTGCCGTCTTTACTACCTTTTTTAAAAGATAAATGGGGTGACTCTATCCCTGTTAGTTTTATCCTCTCAGATGAGGATAAGAAAAATGCCTATAAAGCTGCGCGGGGGGCGTTAGCAGCCTCAGGAACAGTCACCTTAGAATTGGCGCTGGCCAATGTACCTATGGTGATGACATATAAAGTATCGTGGCTGAATAAATGGATCGCAAAGCTTTTTATAAAAATCAGCCACTTTTGCATGATTAATATTTTATTAAAGCGTGAGGTGGTGCCTGAGCTTTTACAAGAAAAATGTAATGCCCCTCTCTTAAGTAGTTTTTTGGCAAAGATTTTAGAAAACAGAGAAATGGTGCAAGAGCAAAGGCAAGCTTTTAGAGAGTTAAAATCTTTCTTGCAGTCCGATAAGGAAATGCCGAGCCATAAAGCGGCTGATGTCTTGTTAAAAATAATTGAGCAACAACCTCGCTTTCAAAAACCTTTGAAGTAGAGAGCTATTTTGCGTTTGCATTTAAAAGAAGTCTTCGATTTTCCTATAGAGACTCTCTATCATACCGTGGCTAAGGTAGAGGAGTATCCCCACTTTTTGCCCTGGTGTCAGGAGGTACATATTATCGAACGAAGTGCCTCAACGATTGTGGCGGATTTAGTCATAGGCGCTGGATTCCTGAAAGAGACCTATCGATCAAGAGTACATCTTCAAAGTCTAAGTGCCATTGACGTAGAATATATACAGGGCCCGTTTAAGTCTTTGGAAAATTATTGGCGATTTCGCAAAATAAGTGACTCTCAAACTGAGGTAGAATTTTTCATTGCTATAGAGCTCAAATCAAAATTTCTCCAAAAAATGATGGAGAAGTGGTTTAATTACGGAGCTGACAACCTTATCGCTGCGTTTAAGAAGCGGGTTATAGCTGGAAACTTATAAGTTTATTACGTCGAAATTCGTCCCTGGTGTAGGTCTCCACACGTTCGCTCCGAATTTCTTCAATTCATTTTGAAGTTTCTCACCCATATTTCTTAGAAAAAAATAAGGTATGATATGTAGGTACTATTCTAAGGTTTTTTTTAGCAGTTTTGTTGTCTAAGTGTAACTATTTTTCCTACAAAATGATTTTTTTTTAACACAACACTTGACGAATTGTTGAGCTCGGACTATCATGCGCCTAAATTCCAACGGAAAACTCCAGAAGAATTGCTATTGTATTCACTTATTTTCAGTGAATTTTTTTGAGTAAAAAAGCAGAAATGTCACATTTTTTTGTGTCACAGGTTTTTTTTATTTCCAAAGCTGAGAATAAACTGATATGTAATGTTGTGTAATTTTATTAAGGATATTTTATGCCAACGATTAATCAATTAGTGCGCAAACCGCGTAAACAGCCAGGTGATAGAAGTAAGTCCCCTGCGTTAGATGCTTGTCCGCAGAAGCGTGGCGTTTGTACAAAGGTTTCTACAACGACTCCTAAAAAGCCAAACTCAGCTTTGCGTAAGATTGCGCGTGTACGATTGACGAACGGAGATGAAGTAACGGCATATATTCCTGGGGAAGGGCACAATCTTCAAGAGCACTCTGTGGTCTTGGTTCGTGGGGGGCGTGTGCCTGACTTGCCAGGTGTTCGCTATCACATTGTGCGTGGAACTCTCGATACTCAAGGGGTTCAAGCTCGGAAAAAAAGACGCTCCTGTTATGGGGCGAAACGTCCAAAGTAAGGGGTTTATAAATGTCGCGTCGTCGTGCTGCTGTTAAAAGAGAAGTTTTGCCGGATCCAAAATTTGGAGACATTGTTGTCACAAAGTTTGCTAATAGTTTGATGTTGGATGGAAAAAAATCTGTTGCTGAAAAGATTTTATATGAAGCTTTTGATATTGTTCAGTCCAAAACTGGACGTAATTGTATCGAAGTTTTTCGCGAAGCATTAGTTAATGTTCGCCCAGCAGTTGAAGTGCGCTCACGTCGTGTGGGTGGGGCTACTTATCAAGTTCCAGTGGAAGTGCGTGCTGAGCGTGCTCAGGCTTTAGCTATACGCTGGTTGATCGAGATGGCTAATAAAAGAAATGAAAAAACAATGGTAGAGCGTCTTGCGGGTGAATTCATGGATGCTTTAAATAATCGTGGGGCTGCTGTTAAAAAGCGTGAAGATACCCATAAAATGGCCGATGCAAACCGTGCCTTTGCTCATTATAGGTGGTAATTATGGCACGCACGACTCCTCTTCAACGTTATCGTAATATTGGAATTATGGCCCACATTGATGCGGGCAAAACAACGACTACTGAGCGTGTACTCTATTATACAGGGCGCTCTCATAAAATTGGGGAAGTTCATGATGGAGCTGCCACTATGGATTGGATGGAGCAAGAGCAAGAGCGTGGAATTACTATCACATCAGCGGCTACAACTTGTTTCTGGAAAAACCATCGCATCAATATTATTGATACGCCTGGGCACGTAGATTTTACAATTGAAGTTGAGCGCTCCTTACGTGTGTTGGACGGAGCTGTGGCTGTGTTTGACAGTGTGGCTGGCGTTGAACCTCAATCTGAAACTGTGTGGCGTCAGGCAAATAAATATCATGTGCCGCGTATATGTTTTGTCAACAAGATGGATCGCATCGGGGCAAATTTCTATCGCTGCGTTGATATGATGAAAAGTCGTTTGGGAGCAGTTCCCTTAGTATTGCAACTGCCTGTGGGGGTAGAATCCCAGTTTTCTGGTGTTGTAGACTTGGTAAAGATGAAGGCTATTCGCTGGCTTGATGAATCTTTGGGGGCGCAGTTTGTTGAAGAAGAAATTCCTGCAGATATGTTGGACAAGGCAAAAGAGTACCGGGCTGCTTTAGTTGAAACAGTGGTGGAAATGGATGATAAAGCCCTTGAATCCTATTTAGAAGGGGAAGAACCTTCTTTAGAGATGTTACAGAAGTGTATACGTCGCGGTACAGTTGAATTTAAATTTGTGCCAGTATTATGCGGAAGTGCCTTTAAAAATAAGGGTGTACAACCTTTGCTTGATGCAGTCGTAGACTATCTACCGTCGCCTTTAGATATTGGTGCTGTTAATGGAACAAATTTGAAGGGGGATCAAGAAATACAACGGTCTCCTGATGATGCTGAGCCTTTCTCAGCCCTTGCTTTCAAAATTATGAACGATCCTTTCGTGGGAACTCTAACGTTTATTCGTTTATATTCGGGAACATTGAAAACAGGCGATCCAGCCCTCAATCCTATCAAAGACCAAAAGGAACGTATCGGACGTATGCTTCAAATGCATGCAAATAGCCGAGAAGATGTAAAAGAAGCCCATGCTGGAGACATTGTAGCGCTTTGTGGGATGAAGTCTGTGACGACGGGAGATACTCTGTGTGATCCTTCTAAACCAATTATTTTGGAAAAAATGGAATTCCCTGAGCCCGTTATTGAAGTAGCTGTTGAGCCTAAAACAAAGGCAGACCAAGAAAAAATGTCTGTTGC
>JBMDXI010000148.1:0-2544 GCA_048595075.1 Alphaproteobacteria bacterium | reverse complement strand
GGGGTCTTTACTATTGGCAGCAGGGGCTAAAAACAAGCGTTACTCGTTGCCTAATTCGCGTATTATGATTCACCAACCTTTAGGGGGGGCTCGGGGGCAAGCTACTGATATCGAAATCCAAGCTCGTGAAATTTTAAATTTGCGCAAAAGACTGTACGAAATTTATGTTAAGTGCACAGGCCAATCATTCAAGAAAATTGAAGAATCCATGGAGCGTGATAATTTCTTAAACCCTCAGGAAGCTAGAGATTTTGGGCTTATTGATGAGATTGTTACGTCGCGCCCTCATAGCATGGAAGGTACTAAAGGGGAGTAATCCTAGGCCTCTTTATTTCCAGACATATAGCTGATTCCTTTTTTGACCTAGAGAGGATTTACGGCTCAACGCTATAATTCTCGTCAGGGTTGGTTTGATACCTGGGCGCATGAATGGCTGTAGAATTTGTGTGGCGATTCAGATTTCCTGCGGGGCGGAGCTTGTAAAAAGCTGAATCACCTACAAAAATAAAATTTTCCTTGAAAGTTCTCGCGTTGAATCCTATATATCTTTTACCATCTCGGAGGAGGGATGTTAAGTTTTTATAGCTGGAAATTTATAAATTGATTACGTCGAAATTCATCGCTACTGTGGGTTAGCACACGTCCGCTTCGAATTTCTTGTCCCCAACTTTAAACTTTCTCAGCTATAGCTATAAAATGGAAAAGGGGATTAAAAGTGAGAAAATTATTATCAGGGTTTCTAGGGTTATGCCTATGGACACAGCTTGGTTTGGGGGCTTCCCACGATGATCCTGGGGATCGTGAATCGCATTCGTGTTTAGTATCATTAGAATTAGATTTAGAGGATGAAAAAACATTGTTGAATCCTTTTGAAAAACCTACCAATGTGATAGTTGTTCCCAGCAATGAAGGAATTCTTCACACTCCTGTAGCTCAGCCAACTAATGATGTTCCATCAAAACAGGTTAATCCTTTAGAACTCCCTGCTGATAAAGATAAACAATTATTTGAGAGGGCAACAGAGATAGAGGGGTTAAAAGAAAGAATTTTACTTCTGGAAACTCAACAAAAAATGGCGAATTTAATTTCTTCCATAGAAAAAGATATCAATAGACAAGATAGAAAAGGAAGAACCCCTCTTATTCATGCTATTATTAAAAAAGATATACCACTCATGGAAATGCTTCTAAAACGAAAGGCTAATTTTGAAATTGAAGATAATAGGGGATGGACAGCTTTGATGTTTACTATTAAGAGAAATTTTGAAGAAGGAGCCAGTTTACTTCTGCAACAAGGCGCGAATATTGAGGCGCAAAATAAAGAGGGAGAGACAGCGCTTATGCGCGCTGTTCACTATAAAAAACTTCAGATGATTGATTTTCTTTTGAAGCAAAATGCGAATATTAACACAACAGACTCAAACGGAAAGACCCTTTTAATAAAAGCTGTAGAAAAGAGAGATGAGAAAACTGTCAAATTATTACTTGATAAAAAAGCCAACCCTGAAGTTCAAGGTAGAGATGGAGATACTCCTTTAAAGTTAGCTATGGAAAAAGGGTACTATAAAATTGCGGAGATTTTGCTTTGTAATGGAGCCAACCTTAATTCAACTAAATTTACCCAAGGGCACTTTTTATTAATAGCTGCACAAAAGGGTCTTAATAAGGCTGTGAAATATTTACTTGATAAAGGGACCTCCATTGAAACTCAAATTAATGGTGGATGTACAGCACTCATGCTTGCAGCTCACTATGGAAACAAAGATATCGTTGACCTCCTTCTTCAAAGAAAGGCCAATATTGAGGCTCGAAATAAGGATGGATATACAGCATTCATGCTTGCAGTTTACGAGGGAAAACTAGAGACTGTTGACCTCCTTCTTCAAAGAAAGGCCAATATTGAGGATAAGCTTGATAGTGGACATACAGCACTCATGATTGCAGCTCAGTATGGAAACAAAGATATCGTTGCTCTCCTTCTTGACAGGGGGGCCAACATTGAAGCTCGAGCTAATAATGGACATACAGCGTTCATGATTGCAGCTCAGTATGGAAACACAGATATCGTTGACCTCCTTCTTCAAAGAGATGCCAATATTGATGCTCTAGCTAATGATGGATATACAGCACTCATGATTGCAGCTTATCAAGGAAAGTTTGAGATCGTCAAAAAACTTGTGGAAGCAGGCGCTGCTATAAACATACAAATTAATGGAGCAACAGCCTTATCAATTGCTCGTGAAAAAAACTATACGGAAATAGTCAATTATTTAACAGAAAAGGAACAAAATTCCTAAGAAAAGTTTTATATAGCTGAATTCATATAATTTGAGTATAAAAATGCCTCCCCCGGGCCCCCTTTTGTGATTCCCCCGTGCTCGACACGGGGGTCTATAACCCTATAGCTACAGCCATGTTGCTGACTATTTAATGGACTCTCGGGTCGAAGCCCGAGAGAATCGCGGGGTGGGCTTATACTCACTTTAAATTGATTTAGCTATACCCTTCTAAGAAAGTTTGTAGCTTTTGACGTGCGGTGGGAAGG
>JBMDXI010000147.1:0-3979 GCA_048595075.1 Alphaproteobacteria bacterium | reverse complement strand
CATACCTCCTTTGGCAGAACTTTTTGAAAAGGTTCCTTCTACCTTGGAACTTCCAGTCCATCCTCTTAAGGTCTCAGAGAAGTATTTTTCTCATGAAGTAAGGAGGCAATTACCCTATATTCGTCCTCAGGTACGTCTATTGCAAACCGTAGATGGAAAAATATTTATTGAACGTCCTTTTGGGGAAGGGATTTTGGGTCCTGCTGGGGCAGTAGATGTGTATGAAGAGGAAATAGAAGAAATATTAGCTCACTCTCACGATCCTGATGCTATAAAATTATATGCGCAATGTTGCACTCAATTTCGAGAAAAAAATAAATTAAATCTTCGGAAAATACCTCAAAAACTTTTATTAAAAATCTTAGCAAGAGAAAAGAATATAAACATTAAATTTTGGATAGAAAAGGAAGATCATTTAGAGCATGTAAAAACTTGGTTAGTGGAAGATGATTCAGCATTGTGGCGTCATTTAAAGCTCGATTCCCAAGGCCAATTGGTAAGTCTTCTTCAAAGGAGTAGGAAAAAAATTATGCCTCCAAGTGTTAGTGATGGGGATATGGGAGATATTCTTTAGAGCGTAAAGCTAACTATAATTCTTCTATAGTTTTGCACACTGTGAGTTCTCTCAGTCATTGTTGTTCTGCAATTCTCTGACCTTTACAGCAATGACGGTTTTTCTTTATTCTCATTTTAATTGAGTATATTTTTGATAAAATGACACTTGCATTTAATATTTCTTTTGAAAATCTTTATACACCCTCTTCGCTTAAAAAAGTGGATCGGGCTTTTTTGGGCTTTATCAGACACGAGAATAAAGAAGTGTGGCAAGCCCTCGTAAAGGCCCGCCAATATCCTGAAGAGGGGTCAGATTTATCAGCCCTTCTTATAGCGATAGCGCCCCTCCTAGAGCGCTTCCTTGCTAAACTTTTTAATATTCAACAAGAGGTAACAGATAACCAGCACCGCAATAAAGCTTATGAAGATATCGCATGGGTTAAGCGACATTTTCTACAGCGCCATGTGATGCATTTAGCCACTTCTTCACAGGCTTCCCTTCAAGATATCTTAAACCGTTTGCGTCTTTTTATATCCATTCCATCTACGTTTCCTCAGTTGGATGCAGCAGCACTAGCCCAATGGGAACAATCCCTCGCCCACCATGTAAAAGAGTGGCTGAGCTCCTCTGAAAATCATACGGATGCTTTAGGGTGGGCTGAGCAGTATGCATTGTGGGCTCTTTTTCAACCTGAAGGGCAAAACTTACATCGGGAAGGTACTCTTTTTCATTTACCCCAAAAAACAGACTATACTGATTTAATTTCACATTTTACACCGCGTGGGCGGGAAGGTTTTGACTGCACCACCCCCCCAGTTTCCTCTGCCTATGCAGCCGATCAAACTGCTTATTGTTTATATTGTCATAAGCAAAATAAAGATACGTGTTCTAAAGGGTTTGATGACCATAAAATAAATCCACTCGGAAATGTGTTAGCGGGGTGCCCCTTGGGGCAAAAAATTTCAGAAATGAATTGGGTCAAGCGTCAAGGTTTTGATATAGGGGCTTTAGGGATTATTATGGTAGATAATCCTCTAGTTCCTTTGACGGGTCATCGTATTTGCAATGATTGTATGAAGGCGTGCATTTTTCAAAAGCAAGAACCGGTTGACGTTCCCTCTATAGAAACCCAGATATTAGAACAGGTTTTAAATCTACCCTGGGGTTTTGAAATCTATAGCCTTTTAGCAAAGTGGAATCCCATTAAAATAACGAACTATCTTCCTAGATCTTTGCAACCTCATAAAGTACTGGTGACAGGGCTCGGCCCTTCAGGAATGGGTCTTTCTTATTACTTGCTTCAAAAAGGGTATGCGGTGGTTGGCATTGATGGGTTGCATATAGAACCCTTAAGCAAAGAATTAGTGTTATGGGATAAGCACATTCCACAGTTTAAGCCAATTCGGTTTATTAAAGATTTATTTCAGCCTCTTTCTCAACGTAAACCCCAGGGGTTTGGAGGGGTTGCAGAATATGGCATTACAGCACGTTGGAATAAAAACTTCTTGTTGGTTGTGCGTCTTCTGTTGGAACGTCATCAGTATTTTAGATATGCAGGGGACACACGTCTTCAAAGTACGCTAACTACTGACCAAGCTTTTAAGATGGGATTTTCACATGTTGCGCTTTGCTTAGGGGCAGGGCGTCCTAATACCTTAGAAATACCAGAAAATTTGGCTTCTGGAGTCCGCCAAGCATCTGATTTTTTGATGAGTCTTCACCTAGGGGCCTTTCATGAAAAGGCGTCCATTCCTTTGATGATTCGCTTACCTATCGTGGTTATTGGAGGGGGGCTGACAGCTGTGGATACAGCGACAGAGGCATTAGCTTATTATCCCCTACAGGTTGAAAAATTTTTATCTCGTTATGAAATTCTTTGCAAAAAAATAGGGAAAGAACAGGTAGAAAAAAACTGGACTGATTCTGATAGGGCAATTGCTACTGAGGTTATGCATCATGCCCAATTACTACGCAACTATAAGGGCAATAAACAAGACCTTTTGAAAGAGTGGGGAGGGTGCACGCTGGTTTATCGTAAAGCTATTCAGCAATCGCCAGCCTATCGGTTGAACCATCATGAACTGATTAAAGCACAAGAAGAAGGGGTGAAAATTTTAGATGAAAAAGTACTCAACGCGCTTCATACTGATGCCCACGGGGCCGTGCAAGAACTAGAATTCACCACAGGTGAACGGCTGAAAGCACACACTGTTTTAGTTGCAACAGGAACCCACCCTAATACAGTTTTAGGGGAAGAAATTGATGGCTTAGCACTAGATAAAGATTTTTTTGCCAATAAAACACCTGATGAAGGGTTTTATACGGCCCTAGTGCGCAGCGATTTTAAACGGATTTCTTTATGGGGTGATTTGCATCCTCACTATTCTGGAAGTGTGGTAAAAGCGCTGGCAAGCGTAAAGAATCAGTTCGAGGCATTGCATACTCATTTAAAGACCCTTTCTAAGTCTACTCCTCTTTCTCATAGAAGATTTTTTCATAAAATAGAGGCTCAGCTAACTGCCAAAATTGTGAGTATAGCTGATGTATCCACGGATTCTTTAAGGTTACGTGTCAAAGCGCCGTTACAGGTAAAAAACCTGCAATTAGGGCAATTTTTTCGTGTCCAAGTTCCTTTTGTTAAATCGGTTGCATTAACAGGACTGAGTGCCAATGCAAAAAAAGGAACAATGGATTTTCTCATTAAGTCGACTCATCCCATCATTCCTTTTATAAAGACTTTAAAGAAAGGCGATGTATTCCCCCTTATGGGGCCTACAGGTTCCCCTTTCCCCCTCTTGCAAAAAAAGAACATCTTGCTCATGAGCTATGGTTTTGAAAGCTTACTCCTTAAAGATTATGTGCAGCAGTTGCAGCTTCATAATCAAGTAGTCCATTTGCAAGAAAATAAGGATGGGGGAGCTCTTTTGAAAAAATTCCAAGACTATGTAGAAGGAAAGCTCAAAAAGCATCCTTTTTCTTTTTCTGACGTACACTTCGTTTATATGGCAGCCCCAACACCTTTTCTCCAAGCATTTTTGAAGCACCATGCCTCTCTTCTGAAAGTACCAGCCTTTGTAGGACTATCCTGCCCCATGCAGTGTATGATGAAAGAAATTTGTGGCCAATGTTTGCAAAAAGTGCGCGACCCGGTCACACAGGAAGAAAAAATTATCTATGCTTGCAAAAATCAAATCCAACCCCTCACATGGATCGATTTAAATGTATTGCAAGATAGAGCCCAACAAAATGGCGTGCAAGAAAAAATAGAAAAACTGTGAAAATTTGAAGAAGGGGCTTGTAAAAAAAATGATTAACATAATATATATAATGGAAGCTTATAAAGTGATTACATCGAAATTCATCACTGGTGTGCGTCACCACCCGGTTGCTCCGAATTTCTTGTCCTCATTTTAAACTTTCTCA
>JBMDXI010000146.1:0-3033 GCA_048595075.1 Alphaproteobacteria bacterium | reverse complement strand
ATAGATAAGATGGGAAGCGACTGGCGAGGAGACCCTGCTTCAGCGTTGTTAGAAGTCTTAGACCCTGAGCAAAACAAGAATTTCAATGATCACTATTTAGAAGTTGATTATGATTTATCAAATGTGATGTTTTTAGCCACTGCTAATAGCTTGAATTTACCCCGCCCTTTGCTCGATCGGATGGAAATTATCCATATTGAAGGCTATACAGAGGAAGAAAAAGTACAAATTGCGCTCCGCCATATCATAGAAAAACAGAAAACAGAAAATGCTCTTAAAAAAGAGGAATTTCACATTTCAGAAGAAGCGATCCATCAGTTAATTCAGGGCTATACGCGCGAAGCGGGAGTGCGCGGGTTAGAGCGTCAAATCGCTTCATTATGTCGCAAAGCTGTAAGGCAATTATCCATGGAGAAAATAAAATCAGTTTCTATCGTCCCCACAAATCTAGAAAAATATTTGGGGCCTGTAAAATACCTCTTTGAGCAAGCGTCAAAAGACCCACAAATAGGGGTGACGACCGGCTTAGCGTGGACGGAGGTAGGAGGCGACCTTTTATATATTGAAGCAGTTAAGTCAGACGGAAAAGGGAAAGTTAATATTACAGGTAAGTTGGGCGAAGTGATGCAAGAATCTGTACAGGCTTCTTTAAGCTATATTAAATCACGGGCGCCTGAACTGGGCATCGATCCCTCTATTTTTGGAAAAATAGACATTCATCTTCATGTGCCAGAAGGCGCAACCCCTAAAGATGGGCCGTCAGCTGGGATTGCTATTTCCACGACACTGGTATCTTTGCTGACTGGTATTCCTGTCAAATCTTCCATAGCCATGACGGGCGAAATCACCCTGCGAGGACAGGTATTAGCCATTGGGGGCTTAAAAGAAAAGCTGCTAGCTGCCCAACGAGGGGGCATTCAGACCGTCTTAATTCCTCAAGAAAATGCTAGAAATTTAGTAGAAATTCCTAAAAGCATTCTAAAAAATTTAGAAATTATTCCCGTCGAAACTTTAAATCAAGTATTGGAAAAAGCGCTTATAAAAACCCCACAACCCTTAGTCTTCAAAGAACAAATCTTAACCACTACAGATGGTGAAGAATCCCCTTCTGTCTCTCTGTATACACCTTATCAATTGGCTAATAAGCCCACTACTCCTAATTGAATTCTATATAGCTGAAAAAGTTTAAAATGAGTACAAGAACTTCGGAGCGAAAGTTTGCTAGCGCACACCCGCTACGAATTTCCCCATACGACGATTATAAGAAATCAGCTATAAGGTTCTCCTAGAATTTACTTTAACCATCTTAAGATAAAGGAATAATAGCGTCCGCAAACCTATTTAAAGCTTCAAATGCTTGCCTTGTTAAGAAAGAACTCATAAATATTGTTACCCTGGTTAGTTTTCCTAAAGTTTTAATAAGTTCTGGTCGTTGAGTATTGTCTACCACCATAACTATCAAACCTATCACGAACATAGATTTGAAAGGGTGATTGTAGATAGTGCTAACTTGTATCATGCCCTGCATTATATATTGATCTTGCAGCTCCCAAGATAGTTTGTAGCCATAACGTGAAAAATCCTTGAGCTTCTTTCGAATTGCTCCTCATTTTTTTGTGACCCTTTGCTTTCTAAAACAAAAAATACAAAAAAAGCTGCTAATAAAATGTATGGTGATTTCTTCATTTTTCTTCCCCATTAATTGATTTCTAACTCTGTAGAAATTATATCAAAAAAAGTTATTTTGCAAGTTATTTTTCATAGACACTCTCCGTAACTCTTCCTAAAATGAGAAATATGGTTATACATGAATTTTTCTTATCGCAGCGTCTTTTTATAAGGGTCATAGGTCTTATTTCGGGCATAGTATTAGGCATAGGCCTTATTATGGAGCACGTTTTTCATATTCCTGCCTGTAATATGTGTGTCTTAGAACGCTATCCTTATGCAGTAATAATGTTTCTTTATCTAATGAGCTTTATATTGCACTCTCCTCAATTCGATCGACTTTTGCCTTGGTTTTTTACCCTCATCTTTTTAATCAGTATGGGATTAAGCTTTTACCATGTGGGAATTGAACACCATATATTTGAACTCCCCTCTTTTTGTGGGAATACAGCCCATAAATCTTTTCAAAATGTGGCTGCTTTAAAGGAATACTTACGCCATCAAAAGGAAGTCATCCGTTGTGACATTGTACCTTTAAGAATATTCAACCTATCCTTGGCCGAATGGAACTTTTTTTTATCACTTTTCTTACTAGGCGCCACTGTTTATCATATAAAAATTAATCGAAAAAATGTTGCCTAAAAAAACAATCGAAGCAATGATTCGGGTTAACCATGCGGGAGAATATGGAGCCTTACGCATCTACGAAGGCCAACTAAAAGTTTTAAAAAATTCCTCCATTGCGTCGGAACTAAAGCACATGTTAGCTCAGGAAAAAGCACACTTAGAAGCCTTTGAAGAAGAATTAAAAAACCATGAACTTCCCCCTACCGCCTTGCAACCATTGTGGGATAAAGCAGGCTTTATAATCGGCGTAGGAAGTGCTTTATTAGGAAAAAAAGCCGCAATGGCCTGTACAGTTGCTGTGGAAGAAGTTATTGATGATCATTATTGCAATCAGTTAGCCATTTTAGAATCACATCCTGCCCACAAAAAGTTACAGCAACTCATTGCCCAGTGTCACCAAGAAGAGTTAGAGCATCGTAACATTGGACTGCAAAAAGGGGCGGGTGAAGGAAAAAATTATCAAGCCTTTAGTTTTGCTGTTAAAACAGCTTGCCGCGCCGCCATTTGGCTTTCCAAACGCTTATAGCTCAATCAATTTAAAGTGGTACGAAAAATAAGGAACGAACGTGTTGTGCTAAGTTAACATACTAACGAAGGATATAGTCGATCCCATATAAAAGTATCATAGTGTAGGGTCGAGAAAGAGTTGATCGATGGAGCAACGGAGTTTTCTACGACGTGCTTTAGCTTGAGCCCATTTTTTCTCGATAGGGTTAAGGTCTGGACTATAGGGAGGAA
>JBMDXI010000145.1:0-3332 GCA_048595075.1 Alphaproteobacteria bacterium | reverse complement strand
AAAAATTTAGGAATATGCAAAAAAAACTATATTTTCACCTGATATTATATTAAAATTAAATAAAACTGTTTTAAATTTTAAAGGGGAATCCTAAAAGTGAAAAAATTCTTAAGTATAGTTTTAATAGTGGTTAACTTCTGTTTCTTTGTCCAAGCAGCTACTAGCGATACCGCTGTGCAAGAAGAAGCGCCCTTTCTTGCTCAACAGATTAAAAAAGTAAGCGAAGGATTTTATACAGCGAAAATAAAATATGCTTCAAAAGATGGACGAGAAGAAATCCTTTCCATAGTCTGGCAGACCCTGGATCGCAGTGATAGACAAGGGTGGAAAGATTATGCCCAAAAAAATTATAGTTTGGCGGGATCAGGCAAAGGCCCCACAGGATTGCTTCCCGATGGATTCACTCATTTTTCCCTTATGATGCAGGAAAGCCCCAGTGTGGCAGCTGTTTATTTAACGAAAGATTTGAACCCCCACCCTATTCGCGGAGAAATTACAGAAAAAATTGCCCAAAATATTATCGCCTTAGTGAGTGTTTCTTTTTCTGACAATGGGGAATTATTTGTGACCCCTATGGGTATTTCGAAAACTCCTGAAAATTTTACAAAGTATACAAACGTAAGTCATTATTTATTTGCTCATATGGCCAAAGTTACCTTGTTTAAAAATACAACAGTTCGTTTTGCTGTAACAGCCCCTGTAGAAGCAATGGCTAAAATTATTGCCCGATGGTTGAGGGGAGAGGGAATGTATTTTGGTACAAAAGCTAGATTAAAAGACCTTAACCGAGCCCCCATTTCTTTTGAAGCCTTCGAAGAAATGAGACTTCATAAATCTTTGGGCTATAAGCGTGCTCAAGAAGCCTTGGAAAGGCTTAACAAAATAAAAGGGATGAACGGTTTAGACGATGCTATAGAGCAGCTCAAGGATAGTGAAGAATTCCAAAAATATTTGGAAATAGACGAGACTACTGGGGAAATTACCATCTCTAAAGAATTTATGAGACAATTAAAAGAAACCAAAGCCGAAGAAACTAAAAGAAAGGAATGGGCTCAATATAACCAGCCCTATAAATTTGATTACTTTGCAAAGTACTTGAGGCAAATCATTTCATCTATTCACAATAAAGATGTAGAAAATATTTCTGAGCAAGAAGTTAAGGAATTTATTCAAGCACATCCCCCTATTTTAGAATCAGGAAATGGTTCTTTCACCCTTTATAATCCCGCCCATCCTGCTGAGGTATTGGTGGAAATAAAAAAGCCGAATCCACAATATATTTCACATCCGGTCTATCCGTGGGTTTTTACAAGAGCCTTTGCCCCTGCAGGGCAATTCTACCTTGCCATAGATTTAAATGTTCTGGCCCATAAGATAAATTTCTTGCCAGTGGAGTAATCCCCCGAAATATTTAAAAATATTTTTCTGACCTAGAATGCTTGAAAGGGCCCTTGTATTCTGCAGTAAATGGTTTTACGATTATAGAAGAATGATTTTAGGCATTGGTACAGATTTGGTAGACATTCGTCGTATTGAACGGCTCGTAGAGCGATTTGGTGACCGTGCCCTGAATTTTATTTATTCCGATGGCGAGCAGAAAGATATGCAACAATATTCCACCTCTAAGTTGCAGGCTTGTTTTTTAGCCAAAAGATTTGCAGCGAAAGAGGCTTTTGCGAAAGCCTGTGGACTTGGGTTTCGTCAAGAAATTACTTTTAAAGATATTAATATTACACGCAATGCGCAAGGGATGCCTTTCATTCAATTAAGTCAACGGGTAGAGGAAGTGCTACAGAAAAAATTTCATCAAGCCCAAATTAAAATTGATCTTAGCTTAGCGGACGAGTATCCTATGGCACAAGCTTTTGTTATTATCTCGAGTTGGGAAAATTAAAGGAAATTTAAGAGGATAAAATATGAATAAATTAACTCAGAGTGCCATAAAGTTTTTAGAAACTTTATTAGGGGCTCCTCTCCATGATCGTAAGAAGGCGACAAAAGCTTTCTGGGAAATCATTGTGGCTGTTTTTATAGCGCTTGCTATTCGCAGCTTAGTAATGCAGCCGTTTAAGATTCCATCCCCTTCTATGTATCCTACAATGATTGTGGGGGATTATTTATGGGTGGCTTCATGGAAGTATGGGTATAGTCGCTATTCTTTTCCTTTCAGCTTGCCCCTTGTGTCAGGGCGTGTCTTTTTTAAAGAACCACCTGTAGGAGAAATTATGGTCTTCCGAAATCCCCGCGATACGGATGAATATTGGATTAAGCGCTTAATTGGTCAGCCAGGGGATCGTATTCAAGTTAAGCAAGGTATTCTTTATATTAATGGAAATCCTTGCCCTCAAGAACGTATTGAGGATTATCCGATGAAAATGAAATTAGGGTATACCCAAGGGGTTCCGCAATTTATTGAGACGCTTCCCAATGGAAAAAAGCATAAAATTCTAAGAAGAACGACTGAGGGAAATGGGTACGGAGATAATACAGAGGAATACATTGTGCCCGCTGATCATTATTTTATGATGGGGGATAACCGTAATGACTCTGACGATAGCCGTTTCTCTAAGTTAGGTTATTTACATCGTGATTACTTTATTGGCCCGATGCTCTTTATTATGATGTCCTTTGATTCTAGCATTTGGGATATTTATAAAGTATGGGATTGGGGGCAAGTTATTCGCTTGAATCGTTTTTTTACATCGCCGAGTTAAAATGAGTATAGAAGCACTCCGCCTTAATTATCAATTTAAGAATCCTAAGATTTTACAACAGGCGTTGCAGCATCCTAGCCTACCGTTTGAAGGGGCTTCTTTTTATCAGCGTTGTGAATTTTTGGGGGATAGAGTATTGGGTTTAGTAGTAGCTGACTATCTTTTTAATCATTATCCTCATGAACATGAAGGGATGCTTTCCAAGCGATTCAGTAATTTAGTAAAAAGAGAAGCGCTGGCTGAGGTGGCTGAACGTATTCATTTAGGAGAGGCCATTCAAATGGCAGACAGCGAAGAGATGGCGGGTGGCCGTCACAATGTTTCTATTTTAGGGGATGGGTGTGAAGCGCTCATTGGGGCCATCTATTTAGATGGGGGTATTCAAGCAGCCAAAGAATTCATCCTGACAGCTTGGAATTTCTTATTTGAAGAGGTTGAACGCATGGTTGAATTAGACCCCAAAACATCTTTGCAGGAAGCTTTGCAAAAGCAAGGAAAAGGGTTGCCGCAATATGCCTTAGTGAGTGTGAAAGGGCCGGATCATGCTCCTTTCTTTACGGTTCAGGTTATGGTGAAGGGGTATCCTTCTGAAACAGGCCAAGGCCCCTCTAAACGACA
>JBMDXI010000144.1:0-4009 GCA_048595075.1 Alphaproteobacteria bacterium | reverse complement strand
TTGATCTGAAGGAATGCGGCTTATGGCATTTATGATCTGAGCCCGAGAATGCCCACTCATCCCATCTGTTATGAATGGACGTGCCCTAGTTAACACATCATCTCTTTGATCTGAAGGAATGCGGCTTATGGCATCTATGATATTACCCCGCCCATTCATCCCATCTGTTATGAATTGACGTGCCCTAGTTAACACATCATCCCTTTGACCTGGATCAATTTCTCTTATGGCATCTATGATCCATCCTATATCCGTACCCATATGTTCATATTCTGTGAATGTTCTTGCCCTTCGTAGCACGTCCTCCCTTTGATTTGAAGGAATTTTTCGTATGGTATCTATGAGATGAAACCTCTCAAGTTCATTCATATCATTTGTTATGAATTGACGTGCCCTAGTTAACACATCATCTCTTTGACCGGGATCAATTTCGTTTATGGCATATATGATTTGAGTACGTTCTATCTCATGCATATCAGGTTTTACAAATTCATTCGCCCACCCCTCTACAGACTTGGGGCGTTTAGTAACGCTCGTATTTACTGATGGTTTAGGAGCCACCTGTGGCTTAGCTTTCTTCCTTGTATCTTGTTCAGGGGGTGTGGGCAGTACCTCTGTTCCAGAAACCTGTGGCCTAGGACGCTCTCCCGCTCTTTGACTAGCTTGTATAGATGGCTCAGGCATTGCCGGTAGATTTCCTGTAGGTCTTAATCTTGCACGCGCTTCACTTATTGGATTTGGAGTAATAATCTCTGGCCTATTATTGTCCCTTGCAGGTATGGAAGGTATTGTTGATGGTTTGGGGGCGACACGTGGTTTAGGTTTCCTCTCGGCCCCTTGGGATGAGGATGTTCGTGCTCCTTCATCTTGCTGGCCAGCCATGCACCATAGAGGCACGATAACAGCCAAACCCAACCATACTCTGTTGAGTGATAACTTCATAATTACTCTCCCTTCGTACATACTGTAATTATATATAGATTCCAAACATTACCAATCCCCATAATTAATATATAGCACTATTAACAAAGTACGACAGTCCTTTACAATCGTGAAAAAATCCGCTTTTGTGGCAATTCAGCTTCTCTACGTGGCAGGGACAAGGCTATTCCTATGAAAAAGATGGATTACTTCACATCCGCTCGCAAGGACGTGAGGAGCGATAATCACTACTTTGTTAAGAGTATAGCTCATCCATTATAAAGTGGATACATCAAAATTCATCGCTGATGTGCGTCAGCACATATTCGCTCCTCATTTTTCGTACCATTTTAAATTGATTTAGCTATATATTAATTTATAGATTGTCTTTCCAATCGTATAGAGGCCGAATCCTACAATGGCTATACCAGATATGCGGTTAATATATTTAAAGATAACTGTATCATAATGGGTGTGTACGAAGTTGACGAACGATGTAAGGATGATCCACCATGACATAGCTCCCAGCACAACACCCAAAACAAGATGGAAAATATCTATCTCAGAAAGGCGCGTATTAAAAACCCCATAGGTACTGAACCATCCCAAAAATAAAATAATTGTCATAGGGCTGGCAAGCGTTAAAGAGAGGGTACTAAAAAAGGATAAGATAGCATTTCGTTTAGGAGGGGGGTTGCTTTTATCAATAGGAGGGGTGGTAAAAATTTTTGTCCCTAATAGCACCAGCAAAAGCCCCCCTAGCATATAAAAATAAGTTTCATAGTTCTTCATCCACATATGAATCGCGTTCGAGCTAATAGCAGCAATTGCACTAAAGAAGCCATCAGCTATAGAAATTCCTAAGCCGGCTGCTAAACCAGCCATTAGACCATAGGCCATTGTTTGGCGCATGCATAAGATAGCCATGGGGCCGATAGGGGCTGCAACACAAAAGCCTACTAAAAACCCTTTCAGCAAATAGAGCATTTTTATTTATTTCCTTGATTTTTTAGGATTGGTTTTCATGTATATTTTCCCCACTGTTGACCTTATAGATAACCCTATAAAAAAGTAAAACAAGCAACCCAGTGGATTGCTTGTTAAAATAAAAGTCTTTCTAGCGGCGATCCCCTAAGAACCTTAACAACATTAAGAACAAGTTAATGAAGTCTAAGTATAGCTTAAGCGCCCCCATAATAGCTTTTTTGGATTGAACTTCAGGCGTGTCTTCTTCCCAGTAAATTTCCTTAATATACTGTACGTCATAAGCTGTGAGTCCTGTAAATATTAGAACACCCAACCCAGAGATCACGAATTCTGTGACTGCACTTTTTAAGAAAATATTGACGACAGACGCAATAATTATTCCAATTAATCCCATCACAAGGAAAGACCCAAAGGCAGAGAGATCTTTCTTGGTCGTATATCCATAAAGACTCATCGCCCCGAAGGTGGCCCCGGTGATACCAAATACCCGCGCTAGGCTAGCACCTGTATATACAAAGAAGAGGGAAGACAAGCTTAGCCCCATCAATCCCGCATATATCCAAAACACCAGCTGGGCTGTAGACGCATCTATCTTATTAATGCGGAAGGATAAAAAGAATACAATTCCTAGTTGTAGGAAAAATAACAAAAAGGATAATCCGCTAGCCCCTACATTGCCTTGAGCATCTATCACAAATAATAGATTTTGCAATGTGGAAGACAAAGTAACAGCATAGGCTAATAATCCTGTGACGCTAAGCCCCATAAACATATAGCTGTAAACTTTCAGCATGTAAGAGCGCAGCCCCAGGTCAATCCCTTCTTGAGTAGCTGTTTGATTAATAATGTTACGATTATAATTTTGCATAATAGACCTCTCCAAATTTAGTGATTACGCACACCTCATCTATACTATACTTTCTACAGAAATACAATATGCATCCTGAATAATTTCAAAGGATGCTGTAGACTCATTTTGATCTTTGAAAAGAAAAGGAGATAAACTTAAGAAGCCTAACCTTTAAGTATTTTACTATAGACTTTAAAGTTTCTACTTTCTTAGCTGAGGAAAGACTTGCGCTCAGTAGACGCGTAAGATAGGTCACAGTATCTTTATCTGAAGGCAAGGGCTTCATGTTTACTACACTTATCTTCAGCCTGCTTAGAACTTGAGTGAGTTTATCATAGGGTAAGTTATAACTATTTATAAGTTCTATAATTTGGTAGCGTTGTCTTGCATTGAATGTAGGGCGCATATAGCAGGAAACATTGTAAAAAAGCTGAGGCTTAGAGGGATATTTTTTCTATCATTTTTAAGCATGAATTGAGCAACATCACGTAATCATCTGCCCACATTTCTTTGACTAAAACCCTCTCATTCACAGCAGAAGAAATTCCTTCTGCCAAGACAAGAATGTTTTCAATATTTTTATCTTTTTTAATTTCCATTCTTTTTGGTAAGCGTTTAGATAAAACTTCCATCGTGATATAAGCTTTATCAATCCCAAGGTGCTCTGCAATATCCAATAAGTTTATTATCATTTTTTTCTGAGTCTCACTTGATGTAATAGAAGGTAATAGAAACTGCTTAATAAGAGGCGCTAACTCTTGAAATGTATGAACACCATCAGGAAAATTTTTGACAAACTCCAGACATACTTTAATGACCTCTTTCTGATCAAAATCCTTCATAGTATATGAGAAAAGACTTTTAATAAGGGGGGCTAACTCTCGAAATGTATTGACCCCATCAGGAGAATTTTTGACGAAATCAAGGCATATTTTAGTGATCTCGCCATTGATAAAGGGAGATATTTTTTCGGATAGAAGAGTCTGAATAAAGGGAAATGATTCTTTAAAAAGGTCAACTTCTTCTGGAAGAATATCCCTTGAAAGAAGGAGGAAAGAATAATTTGGTTCGTTTGTAAAATCTGAAAGAAGGGTGTCACTATTATCCGTATTAGGGAGGGGTGTTTTTAATGGCTCTCCTTTTGTGGACTGAGGTGGGAGAAAGGGTATAATATCGAGGGAGACATAATTATTATGAGGTAATGGATTTTTCAAAGTTTCGTTTTCTACAGGATCTTTATGGGCTTTAGAA
>JBMDXI010000143.1:0-5887 GCA_048595075.1 Alphaproteobacteria bacterium | reverse complement strand
ATAGGGCTATGGGAATTATTTCTCTCCGGACAGAGCGTGATATTCCTATCACTTATGTAGGGTGGGGTATTTTAGGTGTCACGATTGTTATGGCAGGGCTTGTACATCTTATTTTTGTCCAAAAAGGAATTACGCCGGAGTTAGTTTCTGGCTATTGGGGAATTATCGCCTTAGTAGCTGTTGGTACGTTGTTGACAGGCTTTTTGATGACGGTGGTGTACGGATATATCATCGGGATCGTGGGCTCTACAAACTCACCCCTCTCAGGGATGACAATTATGGGAGTCCTGTTCGTTTCAGTCTTATTACTAGCCTTACTCTCTAAGCATATTGGCAATGGTGTATCCATAGAAGCGATGGCTTCTTTAGGATTACTGTTTGCAGCATTCATTGCGGGAACTATCGTAGTAGGGGCAGAAACTCTTCAAGATTTTAAGGCCGGGCAAATTGTGGGGGCAACGCCTTGGAAGCAGCAGGTGATGCTAATATGTGGTGTTATCGTTTCCTCCTTGATTATGGGGCCTACTCTTAATGTGTTGTTTCAGGCGTATGGTTTAGGGGATATATTGCCTGACCCGACGATGGATCCTACGAAAACATTAGCAGCGCCTAAAGCTATGTTGATGGCAACTATTTCTCAAAATGTGTTTGGACATACCATGGACTGGAATTTGTTGTCGATTGGTGTAGTTATTGGAATAGCTGCCATTGTTGTGGATGAATACTTGAAGTATAGAAAGTCTTCCATAAGAATTCCTGGCTTAGCTGTAGCCTTTGGTATTTATATGCCCTTGGATATAACCATTCCTATCTTTATTGGGGGACTCATTGCTCATATGGCAGAACGCCATATTAATGCCCAAAAAGCTAAAGCAGGAAGCTCATTTGAGCAAAAGGCTGCACAAGTACGACATCAGGGGCTGTTAGTAGCTGCAGGTTTAGTAGCTGGAGAAGCTCTGATAGGTGTATTAATTGCTATTCTTCTTATTTGGGGTGGACCGGTGAAGGAGGCAATGAGGGCTGTTCAACTGCCTGAAGTATTGAAGCTAGTAATTACTACCTCTTTCTTTGCTTATATTTGTTGGTATTTATATAAAAAGGCTTCTTGCTTCAAAGGAATTCAATCCTAGTACCACATTTTATATAAAAAATATGCGAAAAAAAACATCAGAACCCAGCCAGCGGTGCTTAAAAGTAGGCGAAGAGATTCGTCGGCTGTTGGCTGGGATTTTTCAGGAAGAAGAATTTTGGCATCCTGAATTAAAAAGTCATTCTTTTGTGATTACGGAAGTGCGGATGAGCCCTGATTTAGGGCATGCTAAAGTTTTTTTTATCCCCATTAATAAAAATGATCCTAAAAAAATAGCAGCGATCTTAAAGGCAGAAAAGCCTGCGATTCGTAAGATTTTAGCAACTAAAATTTATCTCCGCATTACCCCCGACCTTGTATTTATTCCCGATGATTCTTTTGAACAAGCCCAATCTATTGAAACGCTGCTGAATGATCCCCATGTTAAGCAGGATATAAAGTAGGGTATAGATCGCCCCATTCTAAGTGATGGAGTGCTGCATAATTTTCATTCTTAGATTTTGTGAAGGTTTGGCGCGCAATCCCTTGTTCTGTACAAACATCCAGAACGGTGTGACCGTGGCGCTTAAGGGGGGGGCGGATAAGGCGTTGTTGATCTATCTTAATCGGTTTTTTAGTTGCAATAACATAGATATACTTTTCAACTTCATAAGAAAGAGAAGCATTTTTAAGAAATTGATGGGCCCTGCTCCGTGGAACATGAATAGGAAAATGACACCAATCGTTAGGGGTGCCTTTCAAGGGACAAACCCCATTATGCCCACAGGGCGCTAGAATATAGCCACTCTTTTCTATCAGAAGGGCCCGAAGACGGGCTTGGGTCTGAAAGCCTTGCGGTGTTCCTGGCTCTATGACAATAAGAGCGTGCGTAGCCTGATCCCATGCTTTGGAAAGAATTAAATCTTGCTGTTTTTCATCTAATTCTCCCAAACTATAGGAAAAAATCATAAGGTCAGCTAAGGGAGGAGTATAATTTCTTAAATCAGCCCGCTCTAGGGTAACCCCAGCTAATCCTTGGATAAGTTTATGAGCAACCGCCCACATGGAAGGATTTTGCTCCACGCTCGTGATGTGCCTAAGAGAGGGAAAAATTGTTTGCAGCATAACAGCTGATAAAGCAGGGCCGCACCCTAAATCAGCCACTGACTGAATAGAGGGAGCTGCTAGCTCTTTGTACTCAGTGAGCACTTTTTCCAACACAGTTAGCGTAGCCGGAAGGCGTGCTAAGCAATAGGCTAAGGCTTCTTTTTCAGTCTTTAGAGATTTTTCGCTATAAGATTGACGGTAACGCCCTGACATATTTTCATAAACAGTCCGTAATTCAGCTAACTGAGGCACAGAAAAAAGGTGTGAAAGCTTTTCCTCAAAATCTCTCACAATAAAAGAAGCGTTAGGCGCGTTCATCAAGCCAAGCCATTTGAATGGCTTCTAAAATTTTTTCATTAGAAGCATGGGGAGCATCATCAAAATCAGGCAATTCTTGTACCCATTGCCATAAATCTGTAAAACGAATGCTTAAAATATCAACCTGGGGATATTTTTCTTCCAAGGCAATAGCAATTTCGTAAATATCTGTCCATTTCATAGTTATATTTCCTCAATCAATTATAAAGGGGGGGGCCTATAGCTGAAAAAGTTTAAAACGAGCGCAAGAAATTCAGAGCGAACGGGTAGGCAACCTACAAATTAGAAGTGAAAAGAACGCGCTATGCTATTCTATTGCGGGTTCCTGCAGGTAATCGCAAAACCAGACCGTCTAATTCCTCTGTCATCAGAATCTGGCATCCCAGACGGGATGTATGCGTCAGCCCAAAGGCTAAGTCCAACATATCTTGCTCATCTTCTGATGCTTCGGGCAACACTTCAAACCATTCAGGGTCTACAATGACATGGCACGTTGAACAGGCAAGCGATCCTTCACAGGCACCTTCAAGGTCGATATCATTTTGGTGGGCAATTTCTAAGACAGACAACCCCACCGGCGCATTTACTTCCTTGCGCGTTCCGTCTAAGTTAATAAAAGTTAATTTTGGCATTTCTTAATCCTTATTTTTTTATCTTATAACAAATTGTATTTGTGATGGCAAAGACACTTTAAGTGTGCACAACGCACAGTACCACATTAAAACAATCTCTCTCACTGTATTTTCTTAATTTCTTCAAAAGCCGCTAAAGTTTTAGCTATACGGTGGGCTAAATCTTCTAAACGGGTTTCTAAATCTTCCATAATATGAACGGGGGCTTTTGCGCGGAACTCTTCATTGGAAAGACGTTGCTCAATTTGATGCTTATCTTGATTGAGTTTTTCTAGATCTTTTTGAAGACGTTGAAATTCAGTTGAAATATCAATAACGCCTTCAATGCATACCTCAAAAGTAGCTTTCTGAACAATCAGTTGGATTTTTTCTCTAGCTTCCAGCGGTTTAAAGTGAAGGGATTTTATACGCCCTACCCTTTGGATAACTTCCTGATGGGTCTCTAAAATTTTCTGGAAGTTTTCGGGCCCCTCTTTGAAAGAAATTTCTAATAAATAAGCAGGGGGAACGCGCAACTCAGCCCGCAAACTACGCACAGCAGAAATAAAATCAATAATAAACTGAATATCTTTCTGGGCTTCTTTGAAATGAACGATCTCCATATCAGGCCAGGGAGATTTTATAAGCAACCCTTGCCCCTGCAAAGCTTGCCAAATTTCTTCTGTGATAAAAGGCATAATGGGATGTAATAAGTGACTAAATTGGCCTAGCACCCAGGCAATAGTATGACGGGTTTCTGTTTTTGCATCAGCATCATGGCCATTTAAAAGGGGCTTGGTGAATTCTACATACCAATCACAAAAAGTTCCCCACAAGAAATGGTACAGAGAATGGGTGGCCTCATGAAAGCAGTAAGACTTTAACGCCTGCGTCGTACGCTCAATTAATTGATGCGTTTCCCCAATAATCCATTGATTCAAGGGGTGTTCACATTTTTCAACGGAATAGGGCTTATCCAAAAAGCATTCATTCATTTGGGCATAGCGAACAGCATTCCAAATTTTAGTGGCAAAATTCCGGGACGATGCTACTTTTTCCTCCGACATGCGAAGATCACGCCCCGGCGCGGCCATCGAGGCCAGCGTAAAGCGTAAAGCATCTGCCCCGTATTTATCGATCAGAAGAAGGGGGTCAATGACATTTCCTTTTGACTTCGACATTTTTTGGCCCTTGCTGTCGCGAACAAGAGCGTGAATATAAACAGTCTCAAAGGGAACTTTTCCAGTGAAATAAAGACCCATCATCATCATACGCGCAACCCAAAAGAAAATGATGTCAAAGCCAGTTACTAAAACGTTCGTGGGATAATGATGCTTAAATACAGGATCTTGGAGATTAGGCCACCCTAATGTTACAAACGGCCATAGGCCTGAAGAAAACCAAGTATCCAGCACGTCAGGGTCTTGGACAAGGCTGACGCTTTTTCCATAGTGTTCCCGCGCTAAATGGTCAGCTTCCTCAAAGCTTTCTGCAACAAATATTTCTCCATCAGGCCCGTACCAGGCGGGGATCGGATGCCCCCACCACAGCTGCCGCGAAATACACCAGGGCTGAATATGCTCTAGCCAATCAAAATAAACTTTTGTCCAGTTTTCAGGGACGAATTTGGTCTTGCCTTTTCGTACAGCCTCTAAAGCAGGACCAGCTAATTGATGTGCATTAACATACCATTGCTCTGTAAGGCGTGGTTGGATAACAACCCCAGACCTTTCTCCAAAAGGAACCATGTGAAGAATGTCTTCTTCTTTTTCAAAAAGGTCTAAGATAGTGAGGGCCTCTAAAAGTTTTGCCCGCGCGGCCTCACAGCTAAGCCCTCGGTACTCTTCCGGCGTTTTATCGTTCAACAGGCCAAATTCATCTAAAATAGAAATGGATTCCAAGTGATGGCGCTTCCCTACCTCGAAGTCATTGAAATCATGAGCCGGCGTAATCTTCACAGCGCCTGTCCCTTTTTCAGGATCACTATGAAAATCAGCAATGACTGGAATAGGGCGGTTAATAATAGGAATAAGGATGTTTTTTCCTATGAAGTGTTGATAGCGGGGATCATCAGGATTGACAGCAATAGCAGTATCCCCAAAACAAGTTTCAGGACGCGTAGTAGCAATGGTAATAAAACCTTCCCCGTCTTCAAGGGCGTAGCGGATGTAGTAAAGCTTTCCTTTTACTTCTGCTTGTTCTACCTCTAAATCAGAAATAGCAGTTTGATATTTTGTATCCCAATTCACAAGGCGTTGGTCTTTATAAATAAGCTTATCGCGATATAAAGTAACGAAGGCTTTTGTGACGCATTGATTGGCATGTTCATCCATGGTAAAGCGCTCACGGGACCAATCTGCACTCGCACCCAATCGTTTGAGCTGTGACACGATCGCCCCGCCCGATTGGTTTTTCCATTCCCAGACTTTTTCTAAGAAAGCATCTTTCCCCATTTCACGGCGTTTAAGCCCTTGTTGTTCCAGTTGACGCTCAACCACCATTTGGGTTGCAATGCCCGCATGATCAGTTCCTGGTTGCCATAAAACATCCTTCCCCTGCATCCGTTCAAAGCGTATTAAAATATCTTGAAGCGAAAAAGTAAGGGCATGTCCTAAATGCAGATTTCCCGTTACGTTGGCGGGAGGCATGGTAATTGTAAAAGTGGTATCGGCATCGTTGGTCAGATCAAAGCATTTTTCTTCTGTCCATCGATGATAGAACTTGTCTTCTATAACAGCTGGTTCATAAACGGGATCAAGTAATTTTCTATGCATGTAGGATT
>JBMDXI010000142.1:0-2006 GCA_048595075.1 Alphaproteobacteria bacterium | reverse complement strand
GCCAATGTTATTTCGGTCCAAGAGACAAGTGAGACTCCTTTAGAAGCAGTGGCTGAGAATGGAGAGGAGAGTTCAACACTTCAAGCGCCAGTTGGGGTGAAGCCCTCTCTTTCGTCTAACCCAATAGAGGCGCCTAAGCATTCAGCGATAGCTACTTCTTCCATGATAAAGAATCCTTATTATATTCAGGCAGGTACTTTTGGGATTGAAGGAAATGCTGTGAAGCTTTCTCATAAGCTTGCTAAATTTGCGAATACGTCCATTACTCCTATTACCAATGGGGTGCGTCAGTTAAATAAAGTAGAAGTTGGGCCTTTCGCTACAAAAGAAGATGCAGAAAAGATACTTGTGTATATTAAACAAGCAATGGGCTTGAAGGATGCAAAATTATTAAAACGTTCATAAAATTTTATGGATCTTTCCGGTCAGAGGCATTTCCATCCTTGGTTTGCCTACAGTCTCTATAGGATTTCAAAATGGATAATGAGTGAATGCCTCATCTAACAACTATTTATTCTGTTGCAGCACAACTTGAAAGTTTAGTCATAGTTGATATAGTGCAGGCTTCCCATAAAAAGGGACTGTATGGAAGTTCTCATTCCCTTGAGGTGGCTTCTCCTTATCTAATTCTTCTTGAAAAAAATTCCCTTGAGCGGACTGCTGAAACATTGCGCGCCCTTTTACCCAACGCCAAAATTCTTCTTTTCCCTCCTTGGGATGGATTGCCTTATGATGGGGCTTCTCCTTCTTTAAAATGTTTAGCGAATCGTTTAGAATGTCTAAAATTTTTAGCGTCTCAGCCGCAGGAACATCCTTTGATGATTTTGACATGTGCGGAAGCTTTGTTGCAAAAGCTGCCTCCGCAGGAAATGCTTGCACAATACACACGATCTTTAGAAACAGGCAAAGAGTTTTCAGTAGCTGAGCTTACCCAGTTTTTGCAAAAAGTAGGGTATGAGCGGGTAGAAACTGTTATAGTGCCAGGTACGTTTGCCCAAAGAGGCGGACTTGTTGATTGTTTCCCTGTGGGGTATGAGGCCCCCTGTCGATTAGATTTTTTTGGTGATGAACTAGAATCAATTAAGACATTTGATCCTGTAACCCAGCGCACTGTAGCTTCCTTGAAGCACATAGAACTTAGCCCTTTAAATGAAATTATTCTTGATGAAGAATATCAGCAGTCTTTCCGTCACCAATATCGTCAGTTGTTTGGCACAGCGGCCCAACAAGACCTTTTGTATGAAAGTATTCGCCAAGGACTCCCTTTTCAGGGCATGGAAAATTGGTTGCCCCTTTTCTATAAAAAATTGGAGACATTGCTCGATTATTTGCCTGCTTGCTCAATTATAAAGGGGCCTTCTTTTTCTCAATGTATGGAAGAATTTTGGGATAAAGTACAAGAAAACTATAAATTTCGTACTTTAGAACAGAAAGATCATAGAGCACAGCTATCCTATCGCGTCCTTGAACCAACTCACCTCTATATTGAGCCTGAAGCTCTGGAAAAATCTATCACAAAAATGCCACAGGTTTTATTAAGCACCTTGGGGGCAACAAGTGGAATTCAATCTCCGTATGTTCCTTTATTTCCCTTAGGGGCAGCTCCTCCTTCTTTTTCTCAAATTGCTGATAAGTTTATTGAGAATGCCACGGTGTCCGTCGATATTTATGCGACGACAATGGGAAATTTAGAACGTATTCAAAAAATGGTGGGAGAAAATTTATCCCCCCACCACCAAGATGTTGATTTTCAATGTATCCCTTTGTCGCGTAGCTTTAAAACTGCAGACAGAATTGTATTAGTAGAATCGGATCTATTGGGCTTTGTGAGTGCCCAAAAGACTACTGTTAAAAAGAAAGAAATTGCCCAACGACTTTTAGAAATAGCAGATTTTCAGGTGGGGGATTATTTAGTTCATCAAGACCATGGAATAGGTCGTTATGAGGGATTAGAAACTCTTCAAATTCATGGAGCATCCCATGATTGCCTCTGCCTTATTTATCAG
>JBMDXI010000141.1:0-5636 GCA_048595075.1 Alphaproteobacteria bacterium | reverse complement strand
CACTTTTTTTACCCCTTTCTTGCTTAAAAACAACCTACACCTCATTCGGGGATCAGGCATTAATTTACGAGAATTTACTCCTCCTTCCTCTTCAATAAAAAAAGGGCATATTTTTACCGTTGCCCTTGCGGCACGCTTGTTGTGGGACAAAGGAATTAAAGAAGCAATAGAGGCTATTCGCCTTTTAAAAGAAAAGAATCTTAAGATACGCTTTGTAATCGCGGGTGGACTTGATTTTCAAAATCCCAATGCCATTCCAGAAAAAGTTATGCAAGAGTGGGTTAAGAAGGGATATTGTGAATGGGTGGGTCATACAACGGATGTAGCCATCCTTTATCGCCAAGCTGATGTGGCTATTTTACCCTCTTATCGAGAAGGTCTTCCCAAATCCCTTTTAGAGGCAGCAGCTTGCGGCCTTCCCCTTATCGCAACGGACGTTCCAGGGTGTCGTGAAATTGTTATTCCTGAGAAGAATGGTATATTAGTGTCTCCTCAAAACTCCCAACACCTTGCAGAAGCTATTGAAGGGTTATATAAATCCGCTGCCCTAAGGTATCAGTTTGGTCTACATAGCAGATATTTAGTAGAAAAATATTTTTCTGATGAAATAGTTGTGAAGCAAACGTTAAGCCTATACAATGAGCTTGATAAAAAATAGAGCCAGAATATGATGACAAACTCCCTCCCTTCTCCTAGTTTATGGAACGTTTCCATGCGCGTTGCCCCTGAAAAAATACCCCTTTATCGACATGTCTTAGAATGCATATGTGAAAGTGTAAGCTGGGATGAAGACCCTCATAACGGAACTCTTAAGTTGGAAGGCATATGGGTAGACCGCTCCACACCTCCTGTGACAACGGACATTATCATAGAAACTGTGACTCACTTTTGTAAAGAATGCCAACTAGAAGTACCCTCTTCCCTCACTATTCAAAAAATTGAAGATAAAAACTGGCTGCAAGAAAATGAAGAATCTTTTCCCCCTCAAACAATTGGGAAATTTTTCATCTATGGTTCTCATCACCAAGATGAGGCTCCTGATGGACTTATTCCTATTCACTTGGATGCTGCGTTAGCTTTTGGCAGTGGCCATCATGCCACAACCCAAGGGTGCCTTATCGCCCTATCGGCACTCCACCCATTCACACCTAAGACAGCTTTAGATATGGGGTGCGGATCAGGTATTCTAGCCATTGCAATGGCTAAGCTATTCGATATGAAAGAACCGGTCATAGCGGTAGATATTGATCCCTTTTCCACGACCACCACTTTTGAAAATTGCCAACAGAATAATGTAGAAAGTTTGGTATCTATTCGTTTAGGCGATGGATATAAAGCCCTCGATCAAAGAGAAAAATTTGATCTGGTTACAGCAAACATCTTGGCGAACCCGTTGTGTATAATGGCGCCTGATCTTGCCCATCATTTGACTCCAAAAGGATATGCTATTTTGTCAGGTCTTTTAGACAATCAAGCCCCCAGTGTCATTGAAGCCCATGTTAAAGTTGGTTTGGTGTTAACACATACTTACTCCATCGAAGGGTGGAGCACCCTTGTATTCCAAAAGCCATGATTTCCTTCCAAGAAGATAAGCTTTTAAAAATCCAACATTATCTTCAGACAAATGGTTTAGCGGGATTTTTACTACCTCTTGCTGATCCCTTTGGGAGTGATTATGTGGCTCCCTATTATAATTATTTCCCTTGGCTTACAGGGTTTACAGGCTCCCAAGCCTTAGGACTTATAACCCCCAAGCGTTCCGTTATATTCTTAGATTCACGCTACACTATCCAGGGGAGAAGCGAGATTGATTCCCGCTTTTTTGATATAGAACCTTATAATACCCCCTCTATAAAAAAATGGGTGCATCTTCATATAAAATCTGAGCAAGTAGTAGGGTATGATCCGTGGCTTTTTTCTGTCAGTCGAGCAAATACGATGCATCAATTATGGGCAGAACTGTCTCTTCCCTTAAAAGCTGTTCTCGGTCATCCTTTGGCCCCCTTAAGGCCACCCTCTATCGCCTCTCCTGAGAGCCACATTATCAAGTTGGATGAAAAATATACAGGAGCTTCCTTTACAGAAAAAGCAACAAAAGTATGGGAACAACTTACTCATCCTTCCATTCAATCATTATTAATTTCTAATCCTGCATCTATTTGTTGGCTGCTCAATATTCGGGGTCAAGATATTCCCCATACGCCTGTTTTGCTAAGTTATGCCCTGTTACATCGTGACCTGCATGTGGACCTGTTTGTGCATCAGGCTAATCATGTCAGCTCTTTCCAATGGGAGGCCCTTGTTCATGTATACACCTTGAATGATTTTGCCGATCACCTTTCTGACTATAAAACATCTTCTATAGCCTTTGATCCCGCTGAAACCCCTATGGCTACCAAAATGATGCTTTCCCACAGCATAGAAGTTGAAAACCCCTGCACCCTTTTAAAAGCCTGTAAAAATGCTACAGAAATAGAAGGGATGCATCAAGCCCATATAATAGATGGCGTTGCCCTTGCAAAATTCTTCTGCTGGTTGGAAAAAACATTACCGCATACATCCATTACAGAATATGAAGCTGCTCAAAAAATAGATTATTTCAGAACCCTTAATCCATCTTGTAAGGGGCTTAGTTTTGATACGATCGCAGCCGTCGGTAGCCATGGAGCCATTGTTCATTTCAGAGCCACCCCCCAAAATACTATTCTCCTTGAAAATGGAATTTTTTTACTTGATTCTGGGGGCCAATATTTCGAAGGCACAACTGATGTTACGCGTAAGATCTCGCTGGATAAAAATCCCACCCCTTTCCAGAAAGATATTTACACCCGTGTTCTTAAAGGTTTCTTGCGCCTTATAAGGGCCCCATTTCCACCAGGCACCACAGGAAAGCAACTAGATGCGCTGGCCCGTTATGATTTATGGCAAATTTATCAAGATTATGGACATTCTACAGGACACGGGGTAGGGCATTATTTATCTGTGCATGAAGGTCCTGCAGGGATTGGCCCTCGATCCGCAACGCCCCTGCTTCCGGGTATGATTTTGTCGAACGAGCCTGGGTGCTATCTGGAAGGTCAATTTGGTGTCCGCATTGAAAACCTGATGGTCGTTGTTAAAAAGACCTCAACAGAGGCTGCCCAAGAAATGCTAGGTTTTGAGAACCTAACCCTTGTCCCTCTCGATGCCTCCTTAATTTCATTCGATGATTTAGACACTGCTGAGAAAGAATGGCTCAGGACTTATCACAAAACTATCCTAGAAAAAATATCCCCTCATCTTACCGTAGACGAGCAAGAGTGGCTGAAGACTATATGTAAGCCTTTTATTTAAGTTCCCCTAAAAAGAAATAGGCCTCTCACACAAAAACTTATCGTTAGACACAGCTTTAACTATAAAATTTTGTCCTAAAATATTTTGAATTTTTTCCTTATTTTCTTCAATGTCATCCCTCAAAGCCTTAAAATAAGAAGCAGTACACCCCTCTTCATCTATCTTTTCTATTTTTTCCAATAACCCAAATTCTAAATATACTTTTAGGCTTGGAGTAGCTTTGCTGCGGATAGCAATGTATTCTAGGTTATCCAACGTTAACCAACTGTTTTGTACATAAAGCGATGCCAACTGCGGGGCAAACTCGGGGAGCTCTAACTTCCCACATACAATTAGACTTAATGTTTCAAGCTTTTTCAAGTTCTTGACAATATCAAAAAATCTTTCCTCTTGAGAATAATTTTTAAAACGGCTATCTACAGCAACCCGCTTAATAGTTTCTTTGTTTTCTTTCATATGAGCTAATATTGTGTCGGGAAGAACAATAGGATTATTTGAGGCAAAAATAATTCTATCCCCCCTAAGAACAGTTCGTGGTTTTTTTCTTTGAACAGGCTCTTCCACACTTAGATTCTTTTTTTCGGGTATGCTGAGAGAGTTAAAAATACTCTCTAAAGCAGCTGCTGGTTTCACCCCAACTGCCTTTATATCGTGTATATCTGTCCGAAGTTGACCAGTAGTATCTACAGTCATACTAGCTGCCAATAAAAACTTAGCCATTTTATCGTCAACATCACACTGGGGAGCAGATGTTGCATAAGTTAACATACTAAAAAAACTTAAAGCAATGGTTAAAAAAATTCTTTTCTTCATTTTGAGACCTATTTTCTATACTAAATATCTTGTACCACGCTTTATAATAAAGCAGCGCTAAATATATAGTCCTTAGTATAAGAAAAATCAAGAAGAAACTATTTTAGAAAAAATATCTCCCACCTTACAATAGATGAGCAAGAGTGGCTACATATGACCTGCAGGCCGTTTCTAATCCCAATAACTTGAATCCTCTGATTCTATAGGGGCTTGTTTGCTAATGCTCTTATAGGCAGCAATACCATATGGGCCTTTCCTGCCCTCAGCAAACCCTGCCCCAGGGCATTGTAAATGCGAAATATGATCTTTCACGGGAGCAAGCGTACACTGGTATTTTTTCTGGCAGAGCATCTTACTGAGTTCCTCTAATCTATCGGTATCAACCATTACATCTATTTTAAGCGTATGGTCAGGTCTATTTTCTATAAGTTTAATCAAACTTTTAGAGGTTATAACAACTATACTATTCCGACCAGGGGCCCTAATTTCTTTCAAAAGGGGAAGTTCCAAGATAAAATCAGGTAAAGATATCGTGGCGAAAGAAAAGGTCCATTGGAGATTTTTCCCTGGGCCTATATACACCTTTTTTACTAAAAGAAGTTTGTCCGGATCAGTTAATTCTGCGCTTAAAACTCCTTCTTTCTTCCTGCTAAATTTTTCATTTAAGGCGTTTAACTCGACTTGCGCAACTTGATCATCAACAACTGATATGTTTAGAACGTCGACTTGATCGGGGTTCTTGAAACTCTGCTGGTTAATAACCTCCCTCTCACCTTTAGATGAACCTCCTAACTGGAATGACACACTAGTGGTAGCAGGACGACCCTTAACTCGCTCAAGGTCTGCTTGGCTAGGGGCTATTTCATGTTCCCTATCATACTTTAATGAAAGCCATAGGGGATATTGACCTTGGGCATTCCGTAAGCCCCCCGCATTTTCTGCTAGCCATTTTTCCTTGCTTTTCTGTTGAGCTACAGAGGCTTGTTGGGCGCCCTGGGCAGCCCCTATACCTATGCCCCATAAGAGCAAACTGTTTAATAGAATTTTTTTCATTTTTTGCCTCCATGCAAATTACTATAGCTAAATCAATTTAAAATGGTACGAAAAATGAGGAGCAAACATGCGCTGACGCACATCAGCGAGGAATTTTGACGTATTCACTTTATAATAGATTGCTATATAGGGTACTCTAGCACCCTCTCTTCATTGACTCAAGAAAAGACATCTACTCCCATGTAACATAATGCAATAAATCGTTATTTTCAATTTCCTCAAGAGTATCTTATCTTTAAAATAGGAATAGAAAAATTATGTTTGAAGCGACGATAAAAAAAACTGTTACGTGTGAAGGCATTGGCGTTCATAGTGGAAATCAAATTTCCCTTACACTCCACCCAGCCCCAGAAGGGTTCGGCATTTGGTTTAAGCGCACAGATATTACCCATACGTCTAACCTTATCCCCGCCTTATGGAAGCATGTCAATGGTACA
>JBMDXI010000140.1:0-25318 GCA_048595075.1 Alphaproteobacteria bacterium | reverse complement strand
CTTTCTTCGCCCTTGCTTCCATGAAAGTTCTTAACCTACTTTGTTAACAGTGCCATAGCCGACATCTTAAATTAGCCATGCGTTTAACGCATACCAATTGTGCTCACTTTACTGTAGAAAAAGAATGTATTGTTGGTTATTTACTAGGGTGTAGGAGTTAGTGAAGAAGAGTGAGTTAAAATTAGCAACCTACGTAATTCTGCGAGAGCAGATAAAAGTTCTGGGTGCAAAGCCCAGAAAAAGGACTCTGTCCTTTTTTACGTCTCCGGACGTAAAGCCTCCCTGTTAGACTGAAGGAGGTGAGTTTAATACTCACCTCCTTTTTTGTTTTTTCTTTTTAAATTAAAGAGTATAAGGTATAAGGTAACATAATAATCAATTAAAGAGGACATACTTATGACTGCTATTCACACAACAGATTCATCTTTTAAAGCCGATGTATTAGAATCAACTGTTCCTGTATTGGTTGATTTTTGGGCCTCTTGGTGCGGCCCCTGCAAAATGTTAAGTCCTATCATAGACGAACTCAGTAAAGAATTAGGAACCAAAGTAAAAATAGTAAAAGTAGATGTGGATGAAAATCCAACTGTTGCCTCTGCTTACGATGTAAGAACAATTCCTACCATGATTGTCTTTAAAAAGGGCGAAGTTGTTGATACAAAAATTGGCGTTCTTCCCAAGCAGCGCTTGCAAGAATGGATAGAAACTGTAACGCGATAAGCTATGTTCATTCAGACAGAAGAAACGCCAAATCCCCATTCTTTAAAGTTTATTCCTGGATTTGTCCTGTTGGAAGAACCCAGGGATTTTCCCAATATTGCAACAGCTAAAAAGTCTCCCTTAGCCTTACGGTTATTTTCTATTCCAGATGTAGAGGGGGTTTTTATTGGTAAAGAATTCATTACGGTGACCAAACATGAGCATGCTGAATGGTATGTACTCAAGCCTTCTTTACTGGGGGCTATGATGGAGCATCTTTTGGCTAAAAAACCACTGTTGGTAGAAGAAAACCTTGCAGAAGATTCATCTTTAGAGCCAATGGAAGAGGAAGATGAAATTGTCACCCAAATTAAGCAACTTATTGAAACCAAAGTAAGGCCAGCGGTAGCTATGGACGGGGGCGATATTGTATTTACTAAATTTGACCAAGGTATCGTCTATCTACAATTGAAGGGCTCTTGTTCTGGGTGCCCTAGCTCTTCAGCCACTTTAAAATCAGGTATTGAAAACATGTTGCGCTATTATGTCCCTGAGGTTACTGAAGTAAGAGCTATTTAGGTCGTCCTTTTTCCCTAAAGGCCCTAATATGTTGGCTCCTCATTTTTGATTTATAGCTGAGAAAGTTTAAAATGAGGACAAGAACGCCCAGCCCGTGATTCCCGCGGACGTTCTCCTCGGGCGTGACCCGTGGATTGATGCGCGGGTCTATAAATAACCCGCAATAAGGCTGTGGCTATGCCCCCCCCGTGTCAAGCACGGGGGAAGCACGAAAGGGAGTTTGTACCACTTTTTGTGGGCTCTATTATATTTAATTTTTCCTCTCTTCCCTTGAAAAATCCCCCCCGAGTTCTTATCTATAAAAAATAGGAGAAGATGCTAGTTATCTAGCGGGGAGACGAAGATGAAAAAACTGGGTTATTTTTTGTTTTTAATAGGTTTTACAACTGCAACATATGCGAATTATGCATACCAAGACCCTACAAAAATTCCATCCGTCGGGCAAATCAAGCTATTGGTGGCTCAACTCACCCCCTCTCAAGCAGCTGAAGTTGATTTAATAGCTCGTACTGTCTATGGGGAAGCCCGTGGGGAACGCTCTATAGTGTCTCTGGAGGCTATTGCCCACGTTATTTTAAACAGAGCCCACAATAAAGCTGGTAAATGGCCTACTAGCATAAAAAAAGTAATTTTACAAAAAAATCAATTTTCTTGCTGGAATAAGAGTGATCCTAATTATGAGGTCATCAAGAATGTGTCTTTAAATGATCCAGATTTTAGAAAAAGCTACCTAGCTACTTTAAGGGCACTCAAAGGGGCAGATTTTACAAAAGGTGCGAATCATTACCATACCGTGAACGTAACGCCAAAGTGGGCTACTTATAAAGGAATGGTGCGCTTGGCTCAAATCCATAAGCATATTTTTTATCGTGCCTAGTTCTATATCTAAATCAATTTAAGGTAGTAAGAAAAATGAGGAGCGAACATGTGCTGACGCATACCAGCGACGCCTGACAATGTAGCAGCAGCGAAAAAGAACGAACTGGAAATGGCGCAGAATATTTAATTTGGGGCTAGGCACGTGGAGCGACGTGTGCTGACGCACACCAGCGAATACGTAACGACGCCTCCAGGTTAAATAGACAAGCTAAAGGCTGAAGAGGAGGCGACCACGGACAAGATCCGCCTCTATCAACTTTGCTTTGATCATATCCCCAAAGTTATAAACTTTCTTACGACTTCTGCCTTCTATGCGAGACGGATTTTCTCGATAAATATAATAATCATCTTTAAGGAATTTTAAGGGGATGAAACCTGAAGCCCCTACATCTTTTACGGTCAGAAACAACCCTGCTTTCGTGATTCCTGAGATATAAGCGGGAAAAAATTCTCCAATCCGAGGGGCCAAGAAATAAGTCATATAACGATCCATGGCTTCTCTCTCTGCGGACACCGCCCGCCGTTCGGTAGAGGAACACTCACGCCCCCATTCTCCAAAAGAACTTGCTGCATTATCAGGCAACCCATCTTCCAACTTCAAGGAAGATAAAAGCCCCCGATGGACTAAAATATCAGGGTAACGTCGGATAGGGGATGTAAAATGACAATACTCTTTCAAGTTTAAACCAAAATGCCCAATGTTAATGGGCGTATAAACAGCTTGCTGCTGGCACCGTAATACCAAATCATTAATGACAGAAGAAAGGAGCGTTCCTTTGACTGACGCTAAAAGATGGGTAAAATCATGGGGAGTATGCAAAGGTCCAGAAACTTTTAGTCCCAAATGACGTAAGGCAAATTTTAAGTTTTCAACTTTTTCTGCATCAGGCGTATCATGAACACGATATAAGCAAGGGAGGTGATTCTTTTTTAAGGTTTCAGCTGCAGCTACGTTAGCCAGAATCATAAACTCTTCAATCAGTTGGTGACTTTCCAGCCGTACACGGGGGGTTATTTCCTGGATGTGGCCTTTTTTATCAAATATAATATAGGGTTCACTTCCTTCTATTTCGAGAGTTCCTCTCTCAGCCCGTGCTTTTGAAAGAGATCCATAGGCTCGAAAAAGATTCAAAATAAGATCTTTATGGGGATGATCGGAATGGGGAGTGTCTTTCACACGCTGTACCTCTTCATAGGTCAGGCGTGCAGCTGAGCACATTAGACCTCTAAAAAACTGGTGGCGGCGCTTATGACCGGCGTGATCAATCCAGAGATGCACCCCTACACAAGCCCGATCTACTCCGGGATTAAGCGAGCATACACCATTCGACAAAGTTTCGGGCAGCATGGGAACCACACGATCAGGAAAATAAACTGAGGTGCCGCGCTTCACAGCTTCTTTATCTAAAGGGGTGTTGGGCCGCACATAATAGGCCACATCGGCGATGGCGACAATTAAATGCCACCCCCCCACATTATGGGGGTCTTTATCGGGTTCTGCCCATACAGCATCGTCAAAATCACGGGAATCTTGACCCTCTATAGTGACTAATTTTAAAGAGCGTATATCTTCCCGCTTGCCGAGAGGAGGGACAGAGACATTGTTAGCTTCCTCTAATACTTCGGGAGGAAATTCGGTAGGAATATCGTATAAGGCTGTGGCTACTCGACTGATATCAGCAACTGTTCCCAAAGGCTCTAATAACTTTACTTTATTGGTTGCCCCAGCGGCTAATTGGGCTTTAAACATGCTTCCAATTTTTTCTTTGGGAAGACTGAGAAGATTTTCAATAAAGAAAGCTTCGCGGATACGACTATCTGCCGGAATAAAGCGAAGACCTCGCGGTGTTTTCTGGACTTGCCCTACCAACGTTCCCTCAACAGGGTTATCGGGTCTCCTTTTTGAAGGCTGGTTTTTTTTCGTATAGGAAATATTTAATTTTTGTGCGAGCTTACGAAAAGCTTTTTTTTGGGCAGCAGTCGTTAAAGGAAAAGCCTTAAATAAGGCTGCCCGCGAAACAACACCGTTATGTTGTTTGACAAAGTCCTTTACCTCTTGCAAGGAAGGAACGTCTGTAAAAGAACGTTTTTTTGAACTCATGCTAATTTAAATTCGCTTTCTTTAAGGATTATATAGCTAAACAGGTTTAAAAGTAGGACAAGGAAAGAGGAGCGAATATGTAGTAAACCTCCATCAGCGACGATTTCCGATGTAATACTTTTATAAGATGTCGGCTATATTATATCAAATTCAACAATTAAGTATATAGCTGGAAACTTATAAAAGGATTACGTCGAAATTCGTCGCTGGTGTAGGTCACCTCACCGTATATGACAAAAGAGTAAGAAAGTATGCGTAGAAATACCCACTCTCGACAGATATCTCTCCCTGCTGTATATATAAACTTATGGCAACGAATTTCATTTCCGTTAGGGGTGCGCGGGAACATAATCTTAAAAATATTTCCATTGACCTCCCGCGCAATCAATTAATTGTTATTACTGGCCTTAGTGGATCGGGCAAATCGTCATTGGCTTTTGATACAATTTATGCTGAAGGGCAACGCCGCTATGTGGAAAGTCTTTCAGCTTATGCCCGCCAGTTTTTAGAATTAATGCAAAAACCTGATGTGGATTCCATCGAAGGCCTTTCCCCCGCTATTTCCATTGAACAAAAAACGACTTCTAAAAATCCACGCTCTACGGTGGGAACGATTACAGAAATTTATGACTATTTGCGCCTTTTATTTGCCCGGGTAGGGGTGCCCTATTCTCCTGTCACCGGAAAGCCCATTAAAAAACAAACTATTTCTGAAATGGTTGACCGTATTTTAGAACTTCCCTCAGGGAACCGATTTTATTTACTGAGCCCTTTTATACGCGGCCGCAAGGGGGAACACAAAAAAGAAATTCAAGACTTGCAAAAAAAAGGGTTTCAGCGTTTAAAAATTAATGGTCAATTCTACGACATTCAAGACTCCCCTTCCTTGGATAAAAATAAAAAACATGATATTTCCGTCGTGATTGATCGTTTCGTTGTAAAGCCTGATATTCAGACTCGTCTTGCTGATAGTTTAGCAACAGCCCTGAATTTGAGTGAAGGTTTAGCTGTTATAGAAAATGCAGATACCCAAGAAGAAATTTTATTTTCTGAGAAATTTGCCTGTCCTGTCTCAGGTTTTTGTTTAGAAGAAATTGAGCCCCGCTTGTTTTCTTTTAACAATCCTTATGGGGCTTGCCCCGCCTGTGATGGTTTGGGGGTTACCTTGGTATTTGATGAGAATTTAGTTGTCCCCAATCCGCAGCTGAGCATTCGGGAAGGGGCGATTGCCCCGTGGTTTGGACCCTATGGTGATTATGCCATGCAAATTCTTGAATCAGTCGCATCCCACTATAAGGTATCCATTCATATCCCTTTTGAAAAAATTCCCCCTAAAATCCAAAACATTCTTTTACATGGATCAGGGACAGAAGCCATTCCTATTTCTTATGAGTATGGAAGAATGCATTCCGCTAAAAAACCCTTTGAAGGGGTGATCCCTAATTTGCAACGCCGCTGGAAAGAAACTGACAGCGACCGCACGCGCGAAGAACTTTCCAAATACCAAGCAAGTCATCCGTGTGAGGCATGCCATTCTTACCGCCTGAAACCAGAAGCCTTGAGTGTTAAAATTAACCAATTCCATATTGGGCAAATCTGCGAGCTTTCTATTGAAGAATCATCTGAATGGTTTGAAACACTAGAGGTTCATTTATCTCAAAAAGAAAAAACGATTGCGACCCGTATTTTGAAAGAAATTCGCGATCGGCTTCATTTCTTAAAAAGTGTGGGATTAGACTATCTCACTTTATCTCGTACAGCAGGAACTCTGTCAGGGGGGGAATCCCAACGTATTCGTTTGGCCTCTCAAATTGGATCAGGGTTAACAGGCGTTTTATATGTTCTTGACGAACCCTCCATTGGATTACATCAGCGGGATAACGATCGTTTATTAGAAACACTGAAGCATTTACGCAATTTGGGTAATACGGTCATCGTTGTCGAACATGATGAGGATGCCATTCGCCAAGCTGATCATTTGGTAGATATGGGGCCAGGTGCGGGGAGTCTAGGAGGTTACATCATTGCCCAAGGCACGCCCGCAGAGGTGATGAATAACCCCAAAAGCATAACGGGGAAATATCTAAAAGGAACTCTTAAAATAGACGTACCTGCCCACCGTCGCCCAGGGCATGGCGGAAAATCTTTAATCCTGAAAGGGGCGACAGCTAATAATTTAAAAAATGTAACAGTCGAATTTCCCTTGGGAAAATTCATTTGTGTGACGGGGGTTTCTGGTAGCGGAAAATCTTCTTTGATTAATGAAACTCTTTATAAAGCGCTAACAAAAATATTAAATCATTCCCGCATTTCTGTGGGGCCTTATAAGGAGCTGATCGGTTTCCAGTATATTGATAAAGTTATTGATATTGACCAAGCCCCTATTGGCCGTACCCCCCGCTCTAACCCAGCGACCTATACAGGGCTTTTTACCCCCATCCGAGAATGGTTTGCGAAACTACCTGAGGCAAAGGCCCGGGGCTATTCCGTAGGACGCTTTTCTTTCAATGTGAAAGGAGGCCGCTGTGAAGCCTGTCAGGGAGATGGTGTTTTAAAAATTGAAATGCATTTTTTGCCCGATGTTTATGTCACTTGCGATCATTGCAAAGGAAAACGATATAACCGAGAAACCCTGGAAATAAAATTTAAAAACAAATCTATTGCGGATGTTTTAGAAATGACCGTGGATGAAGGTTTAGAATTTTTTGATAGCGTGCATTTTATTCGCGACAAACTAGAAACCCTGCAGAGAGTAGGGTTAGGCTATATTCAGATTGGACAGCGGGCCACAACCCTGTCAGGTGGAGAAGCTCAACGTATTAAATTATCTAAAGAGCTTTCTAAACGGGCTACAGGAAAAACTGTCTATGTGTTGGATGAGCCAACCACAGGGTTACACTTTGAAGATATTCGTAAACTGTTAGAAGTGTTACATACGCTGGTGGATCAAGGAAATACCCTTATCGTTATTGAACATAACCTAGAAGTGATTAAAACAGCTGACTGGATCATTGACGTAGGCCCTGAAGGCGGCGATAAAGGCGGTCGTGTCATTGCCTGCGGAACGCCCGAAGATATTGTCAAAGTAAAGGAAAGTTACACAGGAAAATTCTTAAAACCTTATCTGGTGAAATAAATAGAAGCTAGACAGATTTAAAAGTGTAATACACGGAAAGAAGAGCAAACATGCTGTAAACCTGCTTCAGCGAGGATTTCCCAGGTAATACTTTTATATATAAAATATCGGCTATAAAGCATCTGAAAATTAATTTTTCTTAAAAAACTTGAAAAATAGAATGAAACCTACTACATAAGTAGCACAGTTTTATAATCAAGTTATTTTAGAATAAAGAAAGGCATATTATGATGAAGAAAATTTATTTCACACGGGTTGTTTTTATCTGTTTAATTAATTTCGCAGCTCAAGGAGCTACAAACTCCGACAGCCAAAATCCTGATAGCCAACTCTCCCCCTTCAGAACACAAATGGCCATCAAGCTCTTGCTAGAATCTAGCATACGTCGACCTACCATCTCACAAGAAAAGTTAGAAAAGGTTGATGAAAGTGGAAATCAGTATTTATTAACTGGCGATGTAAATTGTTTTCGAAAAGCTGTTGAAGTCTATAAGAAACTCCCTCGGACCTCTGCAATATTGCATAAATTAGCAACTTTATATGGGCAAAAGTATAAAATTGAAAAAAATGAAACTGATTTAGATAAATCATTAGACTATATCTTAGAGCTTGATAAAAAACATGGCGAAGCCCTTAGTAATCCCAATCATGAAAAGTATTATATTTTTCATGTAGAGACACTTAGATTAGCCTATGAAGATACTGGAAATATAGACTATTTTAATAAAAGCTTTAAGTATATGAATTTATTAGAGAATTTTAAGAATGAGGTTTTATTCAATCAAGGTAATCTTTTTTTTGCTAGGTATGGTTTTACAGGAAATGTTGAGGATCTTAATAATTCTATTAAGGATTTAAAAGAGGCTGTTAGCGGTAGTAGTGAAGAGCTTATCATAGCTTTATCCCTAAGCGAAGCTTTACAAGAAAAATACTTTGATTCAAAAATGTTGTCCGAAACAGAGCGTAAAAAACTACGTAAAGAAATTATAGAGTTTTTAGAGAAAGGAAAGGCACACCCTTCATATACAGAAAAAAAAGCTTGGTTCTTAGTGAGAAGGTATATGGAGACTCATACTGAGAACGATTATAGCGAAGCTTTAGGACTAGCCAAAAAATTTGCTAAAGAGACTGCTGATGAGCAAAAAAAGATTATTTTTCTAGCTCTTCTTCTTAAAGGAAAATATTTGTATCTAATTAATGAAGGATTTCCTGATGAAGATTGTGAGAACCATTTTAAAAAAGCCGTTAGCACCTTACAAGGGGACAGTGAAAGTTTGGGAACTTTATATGCTATAAAATTTAATAGAACCAGAGCATTAACAGACCTACAAGAAGCAATAAAGCATTTTGAGGAAGAAGTCTATTTTCACAAAGCATATACCACTCGAGAGAATATGACCACTCTATATTTTTCTCAATACTTACAGAGCGCATCTACAAAAGATGCAAAAAAAGCTATAGAATATTGCAACCAGATTCTAAAAAGCCCAACTGCTTCTGCCTCCTATAAGAAAAAAGCTAAAGTTCAATTGATAAATATTTTTCTAGAAAGCCAAAGATTGGGCCATAGCACAAAGCTAAAACTGTTTTTTCAAGATATGATACCCCATATGGAAGCTTTGGATATGAATGAGCCTAGCGATCAATTCTTAAAAGCCAGACTTTTGATGCTTCTTGAAAATCAACCCTCCCAGGAAATTATTTCACTATTACAAAAGTCATCTACAAAACTTCCTGCAGCCCGCCAATTTCTTGAATCTTTACAACAAGAAACTGTTCCCGCCGAGGATTTAGAAGAAATTCTGCACCAAGGGCTACACGAAATACAGAAATTTACCCCTGTTTTAGAGATTAAGAAAACTCCTTCAAGTATAAATAGTGGAGAAGAAGCAGGTGAGAGTACCCTGGAAGCTCCAGAAGACGAATATAAGGTTGAGTTTAAATCTCCTAAGGACATTATATTTTCAACAGATAAAAAAGAAAATCACTTCACAGGAAACATAAAAAAATTAAGAGAATATAGAAGAACTGTAGGGAAGTCTCAAGAAAATCCTGTAATAAAAGCAGACGCCCCCCAAGATCAACCAATAACGCCTGCCAAAGATTTCGTTGTAAATAAGAAAGATCTTCTGGATAAGCTTTTTGCACCCAAAAGTAATTTTGATGAAGCCGATCTACATACCCTTCTCAACCATGATTTTTGTAAGGGCCAATTAGAAGTTAAAGAAACAAAAAGTGGTGTTATTGTGGGCGAAAGCATAAGTACCCATCATAATCATGGGCAAACTTATAAGGGCTTGCACCGAAAGTTTCTTAAGAGTCTCCGCGAAAAAATATCTTCTCTTCTTTTGATCCAAGGTATTGCAGATTATTGTTAAGCCTTTTTAGACGGGAGATATTTTAATTATAGAGTAGGGACGAAGAAGGCACAAACGTATAGTAGACCTATGCCAATGCCGAACAACGACGTACTACAATTCTAAAGGGCAGACTATGGAAGAGTTTGGCCATATAGAATATTGATATTATAGACATTGCGAAAATACCCTTTTTCATGATAAGAAAGAAAAAAGGGAGGCGACAACACGAAACCTTATGCCATTCAATTTTCAAAATTTTATTATTAATCTTCTATCTGTCTTACTGCTCATTATTCTATTAGGGCTTGTATTTGTTATTACAGATCGCCTGTTGTTAGATGGGCACTATACAAGCCACTATAATAAAACCCAGCGCATTCGTAGTCTCGTGGGTGAACTCAACCAAGAGCGCTTGGCCATCTTTAACTTAAATAGAGAAAATGAGTCTCTTAAAAATTCTCTCAATGACTCCGTAAGTGCGCTGAAGCAAGAACGTGATCACCTTCGCGATACTCTTCATAAAATTCCCTCTTACCAATTAGAAAAGGCGTTACAAAAAGCAATGCCCTCTAGCCCTTCTACCGCAGTAAAAAAGGGATACGTGGCATTTAACAAAAATATTCTGTTCCCTGAAAATTCCTTTATTTTACCTGCTGAAGCTAAGCCCTTTCTTAATCAAGTGGCGGGGCATTTAGCCGCCCTTGAGAAAACGATCCCTAAGGTTGCTTGGACGTTACAAGTGGGGGGGCACGCGAATCCTCAGCGTTCTCCGGGTGAGGCAGGCTACGGTTCTAATTGGAAATTAGCTTATAAGCGGGCATTTGGGGTTGTCCAATATCTTATTTCCCAAGGCGTTAACCCTTATCGCCTTTCTATTGCCTCTTTTAGTCAGTATCAGCCTGATTCTACACTGCAAGGGGATGACCGCGTGACCCTTCGCTTCGAATAGTATAGCTGATTCCATCGAAATTCGGTGCTGATGTAGGTCTTCCACATTTTTGTGTTTTCTATTGACCTGAAGGCGTCGTTATGAGTTCACTTGCAGGACTATTGCAAGTTAAGGAAGGAGAGGCATGTTGGTACACACAACTCCATCATCCCTTTTGTCTATAGCTCAATCAATTTAAAGTGAGTATAAGCCCACCCCTCGTGATTCTCTCAGGCTTGATCAACTATGTCGGTAGAAAAAGATTAAGCAACGACGAATTTCGACATAATAATCTTATAAGTTTCCAGCTATATTAAAAAAAACCTCTTGACCCATACAAGCCAAGAGGTTTTGAAAATCTAAAAAACTTTACTCAGCTTCTTTTTTAGCTTTTGACTTTTTAGCGGGTTTTTCGTCCGCATGAGCTTCTGCGTCTGCTTTTGCCTTGGCTTTCTTCTTTTCTTTGGGTTCGTCTGCTGTTTCAGCATCCTTTTTAGAAGCACTTGCTTTTACCTTTTCCAGATTAATCGCTGCTCCTAAAATATCCCCTAAGCTTGCACCGCTATCTGAAGAGCCATATTCAGCCATGGCTTTCTTTTCTTCAGCAACCTCACGGGCTTTAATAGAAAGAATCAATTTTCTGCTTTTCTTATCGATGCTGATAACTTGCGCATCTACACGTTCTTCAACAGCAAATCGTTCTGGTTTCTGCTCTGCACGATCTTTAGCCAAATCTGTTTTGCGGATAAAGGCAGGAATATCTTTGTCAGTGATGACCTGAATTCCTTGATCTGTTATTTCTTTAACTGTACAGGTTAATACATCCCCTATAGACACACCATCGATACTCGCAAAAGGATCTGCTTCCAGTTGCTTAATACCCAAACTAATGCGTTCTTTATCAGGGGCTACATCCAAGACTTTTACCTTGACTGTTTGACCTTTTTTGAACAAAGCTAGCGCTTCTTCCCCTGACTTGTCCCAGGAAAGATCATTGATATGAACCATTCCATCCACATTGCCATCTACTCCTACGAACATACCAAATTCAGTGAAGTTCTTAACTTCTCCTTCGATGGTACTACCGACAGGATGCTTTTCAGCAAAAGTAATCCACGGGTTCTGGGCGCATTGACGTAAGCTCAAACTTACACGACGTTTGTCACCATCTACTTCTAATACTTTCACAGTGAGCGCATCATCAACAGAAACGATTTTGCTAGGATGAATATTCTTCTTTGTCCAGCTAAGTTCCGAGGCATGGATAAGTCCTTCTACCCCAGGCTCTAGGAGGACAAACACACCATAGTCCATAATGTTGCTAACTTTTCCAGAAATTGTTGTGCCTGGCACATAACGCTCAGCCACCCCTAACCATGGATCTTGGGTTAGCTGCTTCATACCCACTGAAATTCGATTGTTATCACTAATTTTAGTGATTTTTACTTTTACAAGTTGGCCAGGTTTTAAAACAGTATTTGGGTGTCCAATACGGTCCCAGGCAATGTCAGTTACATGAAGCAAGGCATCAATCCCGCCTAGGTCAATAAAGGCTCCATAGTCTGTAACATTTTTAACTGTTCCTTCAACCACTTTTCCTTCTGTAAGATTTGCCATAATCTCGCTGCGGCTTTCCGCCTGAGATTCTTGAAGAATAGCCTTACGAGATACCACAATATTACCCCGTAGACGATCCATCCCTAAAATCATGAAAGGTTGTTCAATATTCATTAAAGGATAAATGTCTTTAGTAGGACGCACGTCAATTTGACTGCCTGGCAAAAAGGCGCTAACCCCTGCTAAGTCTACATTTACTCCACCCCGTATACGGCCTGTAATCACGCCCATAACGCGTTCTTTCTTCCGATAGGAAGCTTCTAATTCTTCCCATGCTTCTTCGCGACGGGCCTTTTCGCGGCTCAAGACGATTTCTCCGTCTCGGTTTTCCATTCTTTCAAGATAAACATCCACCACATCCCCTACTTTTAGTTCCAGGGTGTGAATTGGGCCAAATTCTCTCAAAGGGATTTTTCCTTCAGATTTTAAGCCCACATCTACAAGCATATAATCCTTTTCGATGTTAACAATTGTTCCTTTAACAACTGTTCCTTCATAGTTTTTATGTTTAAACGATTCGTCTAGTAATTCAGCAAAATTGTCTGTTGCTTTCGCCATAGTAATTTTTCCTTTAGATATAAAATAAGAAAGAGTCTTAACTTTTACGGCAGGGCCTGTAAAACTCTATCGAGCCCACCATAATCAACTTTTAATAAAAAATAAAGCTTTTTCGAACACTTGGTCGATTGAAAGCCCCGTTGTATCCAAAATGAAAGCATCATGAGCTGGTTTTAGGGGGGAAACTTGACGCTCCTGATCGCGCCTATCTCGCTCGGTAAGATCATGTAACACCTTATTGAAATCTTCCGCCCTATTGCGTTCCTTCAATTCTTCATAACGGCGGGTGGCCCGTTCTGCAGTAGAAGCTGTCAGAAAGATTTTCTTTTGGGCCTCAGGCGCGATCACGGTGCCACAATCACGCCCATCGAGTACTACCCCTTCTTTATGCTGGCTTATATAATGACGTTGAAATATAAGCAGATTTTCTCGCACAAAAGGGATTGCGCCAAATTGGGAAGCTAGCTGACTGATTTTTTCTGTTCGCAATTGATCAACGGGAAGGCTGTCCACATCTAAAGATTGAATCATCTTTTTTGCTTTTTCAGAATGCACTTCTATAATTTTTGGGTCTTTCAACAGAAAAGCAACAGCGCGAAATAACAAGCCCGTGTCTAAGTAAGCATAATTTAAATAGGCAGCTAATTTCTTGCTGAGTGTTCCTTTTCCCACCCCTGAAGGGCCATCAATTGTAATAATCATGAGGGTATAATATCTCTTGCTGAAGATTATTTTAGTCTTTTGAAAATGCGTCAGTAATCATTCTATCCTCTTTTAAATGGGAATGGGGGCACACAAACATTAAAATTAAATCTTCTTGAGAAGATACATTTTTGAGTTGATGAACAATTCCAGGATTTATTGAAAAAACATCCCCTTCTTTTACAAGTTGAGGAGGATTCCACTTTACTTTATTGCTATCGATTAAGGAGCCTGTATACATTTCTCCTATCCCTTTTAAGATGTGATATAATTCTATTCCCTGACTATGAACATGGGCGGTTACTTTGGCTTCAGGTTTTAATACGGTAGAATACATAGTCATTGTTTCATCACCAGCAAGGGGAGCTACCTTAATATTAACTTTAGAATCAACAGGAGCTTTCTTTATTTCATCTTCAAAATTTTTTATAGAAAGCGGGCTACTGTAAGAAAAAGAAGATGTCATTATTGTACTTAATATTAATAAATGTAGTTTATTCATTGAAAGACCTCCTGAGTATAATGTATGAGACATAATTTTGTATAGTTATAAAGTTATTAAAAATTATCATTTTTTTCTTTTTATTTTTTTCTTTTTAGTATTTTGTATAAAATACAATAAAATTAATGAAATTGGAAAAAAATAAATATGAAAAAATATATAATTCTTATAGGGATACTTATGACAATTTTATCAACTGAAGGGGCGATCAAAAGTGAAGATCACCTTATTACACATAAAAATAGTTTATTAGCTTTTAATCTGTCTATTTATGAAGAAGCACTAAAAACTAAAAGCAATCTATCGATGCCTTTAGATGAAGCAAAAGCGTTACTAAAAGAGTTATCACAATTTGACCTGGGCAGATTCTTGCTTACTAACAAAGGCTTAAATGGGTTTTGGACAGCCTATATAATTATTCATGGCCCTCAAAAAAAAGATATTTCTCCTCTGGAACATTTCTTATTACATAAAGCACCATCTGTTAAAGCAACCCAAGAACGTTTTCAAATATTTAAAAATATTTTGCAAAGTAACTTAACATCTAACACCACTATTGCTTCTCTTCCCTGTGGAGTTATGGATGATCTTTTAGGCCTGGACTATTCTTATGTTGAGAATATTAAGATCACAGGCATTGACCTAGATGGAGATTCTTTAGAGTATGCTAAAAAAAATGCGATGGCTAAAAAAATAGATCAAGAGGTTTCTTTTTTACAAAAAGATGCGTGGAGCCTAGATCAAGAGAATGCTTATGACCTTATCACAAGTAACGGACTTAATATTTATGAACCTAATGACGATCAAGTTATCGCCCTTTATAAAAGTTTTTATAAAGCTTTAAAACCAGAGGGAAAACTAGTTATTAGCTTTTTAACACCTCCTCCTATCCTTGATAAGAATTCTCCGTGGAAGAATTATGATATTGAAGACGCTTTAAAACAGCGGCTTATATTTTCAGATATTATTGGGGCGCACTGGCAAGCCTTTCGTAGTGAAGAGAAAACACGCCATCAATTAGAAACAGCTGAATTCAATATATTAGAAATTATTTACGACTCTCAGGGTATTTTTCCAACAGTAGTTGCCCAAAAAGGATGGCTTTAATTTGCTATTTTTCCTTAACTATTCTATTTTAAGGATATAATGACTTATGTAGTAAATGATGCTTGTATACGCTGTAAATACATGGATTGCATAGAAGTATGCCCCGTTGATTGTTTTTACGAAGGGGAGAACATGCTGGTTATTGATCCATCTGTATGTATTGATTGCGGCGTATGTGAACCCGAATGCCCGGCTGAGGCTATTATTCCTGACACAAAACCAGGGGCAGAATTTTGGGTGGACTTCAACAAAAAATATGCGGCTCTTTGGCCCAATATACGGAAAAAAGGCCCTCCCCCTGCGGATGCCGATGAATGGCTAGATAAGTCTGATAAAATGAAAGAATTTAGCGAAAAACCTGGTAAAAGCTTTCCTTAGCTATCGCTGCTTAAATTTTTGGTACCAATCTTGAAACATTAAAAGTCCCCAGATGGTATGAGGATTCCTATTTTTTTCTTGCTTAAAACGGGCCCAGTGTTCATGAACAACCTCAGCATTCAGAAGGCCATCCTTTTCTAATTGATCTTTCGAGAGTAAATCTTCAGCCCAAGAGTTTAAGCTGCCCCGCAACCACTGATCCAGTGGAATCGCAAAGCCTTGTTTCGGGCGATCCAACAGATTAGCGGGGAGGTATTTTTCTGCCATATGTCGCAAAGGTCGCTTAGATGAAGATTTATCTATTTTAAAAGAGGTCGGCAAACGGAACCCAAATTCTACCAGACGATGGTCAAGCAATGGCTCGCGGGCCTCTAAACTAACAGCCATGCTGACACGATCAACCTTTGTTAAAATATCATCGGGTAAATACGTTCGCATATCTTGAACTTGCATGTACAGAACAGGGTCTGTCAACGACAAGGATTTAGAAGGAAAAGGAAGGGTAACAGGCGTTTTTAAAAAAGATGATGGGTAGCGACATGAAGACACCAACCCATCATAGAGGTTTTCTATCGTGTGTACGTCTAACAATTGATCTATTTTATGAACTTTATCTTGTAGGTGAGCAAGTTGAAATAATTTCAATTTTTCCATTTTATCCCACAAGATAGGAGGAATGATGCTTAATATCTTGCGGCCAAACTGGCGCAAAGGCTGGGGGGCCTTTAATATCCACCCATAGGTATAAAGGGCGCGATAACGGTTATAGCCGGCAAAAATTTCATCTCCCCCGTCTCCTGACAAAGCAACTGTTACATGCTGACGGGCCATTTTAGCCACTAAGTAAGTGGGGATTTGCGATGCGTCAGCAAATGGTTCATCAAACCATTCGTGAATTTGGGGGATTAAGTCCAAGCACTCTTTGGGTGTGCAATACCATTCTGTGTGCTGGGTGCCTAAGTGGTGGGCAATGGCCTTGGCATAAGGGGCCTCATCATAAAATTGTTCCTGAAAACCGACCGAAAACGTTTTAATGGGATCAGAGGATTGGGCTTGCATCAAGGCTGCAACAGTTGAGCTGTCAATTCCCCCTGATAAAAAACATCCTAACGGCACATCAGCAATCATGCGTTTTTTTACAGCATCTTTTAAGAGAAGCTCTAAATCTTGGCAAGCCGTTTCAAAGTCCTGTTGGTAAGGCTGAGCGAGACCTTTTTTTAATGCTCCTTCTACTGACCAATAGACTTCTTGGTGAACTTTGCCTTGGGGGTCAATTGTTAAAAGATGCCCGGGCTCTAGTTTGTGAATATCTTGAAAGATAGAATAAGGGGCGGGCACATAATTGTATTTAAAATATAATCCTAATGCTTCCTGATTGATAGAGGGATCAAAAGCGGGATGGGCATAAAAACTATTTACTTGAGAACCGAAAAATAAAACTCCTCGGTGCACTCCCCAATATAAAGGTTTCACCCCCATTCTGTCACGACAAAGGTACAGTTGCTGTTCGTCTTCTTTCCAAAGGGCAAATGCAAACATGCCAATACATTTTTCAATAGCTTTTTTGACACCATAAAACTCACAGGCCTCTAAAAGAACTTCGGTGTCTGAGTGACTTTTAAATCGAATTCCTTTTTTTTCCAACTCTGCGCGCAACTCTTGAAAGTTATAAATTTCCCCATTAAAGATGATAACGCTTTTACCCGATTGAGAATGCATAGGCTGCGCCCCCCAGGGGGAAAGGTCTATAATCGCTAAGCGCCTGTACCCAAATGCTAGGCTGTGAGCAGGATGCTTCCAGGTTCCTTTATCATCAGGCCCTCTGTTTTGGAGGGCCATGGCCATCTGAGCAGCAACAGCTATTTCCTGTCCTTGTGTAAAACGGTGATTCAATTCCCAAAAGCCTGTGATGCCGCACATAGGAATTCTCAGTTAAAATTTGATTTTTTTATGAACATCTTTTATATCTACCTCAGATGAAACTAACACGCAATTTCTTTGAACAACCGACCCTTATAGTGGCCCAACAATTATTGGGCCAAATATTGGTATTTAAAGAACATCAGGGCATCATTATCGAAACCGAAGCTTATATCGGCCAAGATGATCCAGCATGTCATGCTGCCCGCGGGCTGACTCCGCGCACAAAGCCGATGTTTGGTCCCGCTGGATACAGCTATGTTTATTTTATTTACGGCATGTATTTTTGTTTAAATATCGTGACAGAAAAAGAAGGAATCCCCGCTGCTGTCTTGATTCGGGGCGTACAACTTCCTTCCCTTCTGTTGAATGGGCCAGGCAAGCTGTGTAAGCATTTTGGAATCACCAAAGAACATAACAATGTAGATCTTATTGAATCCCCCACTTTTTATGTAAAACAGGGAATAGACACCATTGCTTTTAAGGCAACCCCCCGTATTGGGATATCAAAAGGGCAGGATAAGCTATGGCGATTCGTTCTAGCGTGAGAGGCTAAAGGAGCTCTTTTCAACTACTTTTTTCTCTGCTAGAATATGTTTAATTTACTTATAAAATTATAAGCACATAGGGAGTATATAGTATGCAAAAGTATTTTATCTTTTTTCTAGTATTTAGTGGACTTTTTTCCATAGCCCAAGGTTTAGAACTCCCACAAGCTGCCTGGTGCAAAATCAATAAAACAAGCGGAAATTGTGAAAAGGCTGAAGGCTTTAAAAAATTAGCGGAAAAGGGATGTGTTGCCGCTAATTCGACATGTCGGAGGTCTTTTTGTCTCAACAATTGTTTGAAAGAAAAACCGCAAGATAAAAAACTGCAAGTACTGTGTAGAGCAGAATGTAACCCCGATAAAAAAGATGAAAGCCCTGCTTTTGGCAGTCTTCTAAGCAATGACGACAAAGAAATTTATACATGGTTATATATGCCATCTAATACTTCAAAGGAACAAAGAGCTTTATATGCACAAGCCCCTTTCATATGTAGCAACTATTGTGATGATCAACAATTAAGTCCCACCTGTAATCTCAACAAATCAGCCTGTGAAGACCCTCAAACTTTTAAAAAATTACTAGATAGTAAATGCGTGAAGATTATTTCTGCATGCCGGGTGAGCTTTTGTAAAACGAATTGTTTAGGCCCGAAACCCCCAATAGACGATCCTCTACAAAAAATGTGTAGGAAAGAATGTAATCCTCTTTTGAAATATGTAGGACCTGTTCTCGATGCATCTTTGGGAGAGAACCCTACTGAAGTCACCCAAAATCGCAAACGATACTATGAAAGATTTTCCAATAGAGATATAACAAGGGAAAAAGACATCTTAACAACTCGTTCCTATCAAGACAGTCAATTACCTTGGTGTGAAGGGAATTGTGATTACGATCAAAACAATCCGAGTTGTGAGAGAGGGCCTAAAAGTGAAACATGGGAAACATGTAAACAACGCTGTTCTTTCATTCCTGATATGAAAGCCCATATTGAAGGATGCTTAAAGTAAGCAAACTCAGTGGGTAATTTTCTTACTGCAGGGCTCCTCCTGAAAAAAGGTGGGGAAAGAAGGGAAAGATTGGATGATCTTCCCTTAGCTTCTGACAAATTTTAAAAGAGGGACAATGTTATTTTTATCAGCTGCTCTAAGAGCTTCTATATAAATTTTTCCAACAGTCCCTTGTTTTGTTAAATTGCTTCTTCCCCAACTGAAAACTGGTTGACTATATTGATATAAAAGAAGGTTTGCCATAAGTCTTGCATGGCGCCCGTTACCATTAGGAAAAGCATGAATCCATACTAACTTATGATGAAATCTGGCTGCAATTTCATCCAGACTATATGTAGAGTGTTGAATCCAGAATTTTGTATCCTCTAACAGTTTGCTCAGTTCAAAGGGAACTCTATAAGGCTCAACACCAATATTAGTAGAGCAAGTGCGATACTTACCTGCCCATTTCCACACATTTCCAAACATTTTTTTGTGAACTTTTAAAATAAAAGGGACGGTAAAAATATCGGTGCGCCTTCTTGAAAAAGCCCATTGTTGAGCTTGTATAATATTTTCTGCTTCTACTTCATCCAGCTCTTTCTGTGTACTAATATGTTGCGGCAAAATATTTTGAATTTCATCTAACTCAAGAGGAGTTGCTCCTTCAGCATATATAAACTTCATCTTATCCAACTCCACAAAATAAGCACTACTTCGCAAAACTGCGGTATATCACTCTGCTCACGTACCATATGTACGTTCCGCGATTTCGACCCTGGTTTCACTCCTATTCCTTACTTTCTGGTTTTGTATTATTCCATAACTGATTTAGATTACCGCGCAGGAGTTCTTCTTTAAGATTTTTAATATGAATTTCCATCTCTTTTTTGCTGATAGATTGATTTTCTAAAGCCATTGTATGTCCTACCTGCTCTATGATTTCTCGGGCTTTTTTTTCAGCTTGTGCTTCAATTAATTTCTCCAAAGGCTTTTGAGGAACAAAAGCATATACTAACTGGCAATTTAACGCTTCAGCTACTGCTTTCAAGGATTTGAGAGTAGGAGAGCCGTGTACCTCTGTCCGTTCAAGATTCTGAACTGATTGATAAGGAATATTCATTTTAGCCCCCAATTGTTCTAAAGTCATTCCTAAAGCACCCCTGATCGCATGAATCCACCCTTTAGCAGGCAAAGGGTCTGTAGCAATCTTTCTAAACTTTTCTACGCGTCTTGAAATTTGTCGAGTTATAAGTTGAGCCATCATTAATCCTTTATAAACTTGCTCTTCTTATTATACACATAATAATATGTATATCAAGATTGAATACACATATTGTAATATGTTTTATCTCCTCCCTAATATCAATTGGAGCCCTTTTTTAGGTAAGATTTTCTTGCATCTTTTCTTGCCTTTTCACATTTTTTCATGAGATGACCCTGTTTCTTACTTGCATACAAATATAAATTCTGACATTTTTAAGGCAAGAATGGTTGCATGTCTGTGACATCAACAAAGGGAATGAAGTAAAGCTTCAGCTGCCCCCGCAACTGTGAGTGGAAAGCCACATCTACTATAGCTAGAAACTTATAAAGTGATGATGTTTCTTGTCCTCATTTTAAAGTTTATCAGCTATATATAGCAAAGACACTTTAATTGTACACTAGGCACGAAGACGCGAACATGTGCTGACGCACATCAGCGTCGGGTAACAACGTGCTACAATTAAAGGGACGCGCTATAATTAACCACTGGAAATTGATTTCTGGGAAGGTAAGATGGAAGGTGTTTGATCCACAAGCCAGGAAACCTGCCATTCTATCGTCTCTTAGAATTTTAATCGGTGGGATTAAAATTGAAGAAGTCCAATGGCTTTCTTACTGTTTAAGATGACGGTACCGGTTAGGTGCCTTGATGAGTATTAGAACATTTTATTTTTTTATCGTATGTGTAGGGCAAGTGCTACCTTTTTGCGGGTGGGCTCAACCTATTACTCTCCATATCCCTCTTTCATCCGCCACACCCTCTTCTGTTCCTTCTTATATGTATAGGGAGAGCGATTATGAAGAAGCTTCTCCACTACTATCTCAATCTATCCCCTTCGTTCCTGCTATTTATAGTCAACAAAATGGATTTGTGGGCCAAGTAGCCACTATTAGTTTTCGGGGGTTAAGCCCTTATAATACGCTGGTGTTAGTTGATGGGGTTCCTGTCACTAGCCCCAGTAATGGAGTATTTGATTTCGGTCATTTGCTATCGGGATCGTTTGATAGAATGCGTTTTTTAGCGAGTGCAAGCCCTGTTCAATATGGCCCTGGCTCGAATGGAGGGGTTGTAGACCTAGAGACAGGCCAAGGACAGGCCCAAGTAAAAGCAGAGGGAGGGAGCTTCGACAGCCTTTATGGGTATGCTCGTTATGCTACACGTCCCTCTCAACACAGGGCTACTCTCCATGCAGAAGGAGTGTATACCCAGGGGCTGCCTCAGTATGGCCCTACACGCATGCTGGGGGAAAAAGCCCCTTATAACAACCAAACTATTGCGGGGCGCTATGACTATGCCGATCCTACTACCAGAGTGAAAGGGGTTATCCGCGCAATGCAAGATTACAGTCGCTATGATAATTCTCTTGCCCCACTCGCCCCCAAACCCCAAGCGCGCCAGACTACAGAAAATGTCTTGGGTTCTTTAAGCTTGATTCATGATTCATCCGCTTCCACAAACCATACAGTCGAGGGATTTGTTCATTCGAATAAAGCAAATTTTTCTGCCGAAAATTTTCAACATACCCAAGGAATAGGGGGGGATTATACAGTGAATCATCGCTGGTCTGATCAACAAAATACCTTATTAAAAGTGGTTGCTGAGCAAAATTATTTACAGAAAGAGCAAGGCTTTTCTAAGTCCCAATCCCATGGGGGAGCAGGTATTCTTCATACCTTTTTCTTCATTCCAAAAGTCTTTATTTCAGGAGGTGGACGCATAGATCACTATGAAAAAGTAGATCCCTTATTTCTTTATGAACTAAACATAGGATACATCCAACAAGAAGGTATGGTAAAAGGTTCCCTACGAGGCGGAGGGCGGGCGCCAACTCTTTATGATCTTTATATGAATAATGCCTTTGTAAAAGGAAATTCTTCCCTTAAAGCAGAAAAAACAAAAACAGTTGATGTGACCTGGGAAAGGCAAATAGGGTCAGCGATTCATTTGCAGGTATCACCTTATTGGACACAAGCCTATGATCTGATGACAAATGGAAATAGCGGCACCCAGCGCACAACCTTTAATGTGGGGGGAACAACGCATATTATGGGAGTTGATACACTCATCCAGTTAAATTTGACTGAGAACTGGAAAATAGCCCCCGCTTATACGTACACAACCGTTCGCTATAAAAATACCATAACTGGTTCCTCTATTCCTCACCATAAAGGAAGTCTGGAAACAATTTATCAACCCCAAGAAAAGTGGCAGTTAACAGCTGCAGTGCTGATGGTGAGTGGCCACACCAGTCAATTTCATACCATGAAACCTTTTCAAGTTGTCAATGTGGGGGCTGCTTACTTTTTAACGCCTGCTCATAAAGTTTATCTAAAGATAGATAACGCTTTTGATACCCATTATCAGCAAGTATATAACTATCGTAGTCCAGGAAGGGCCTTGTATGTTGGATGTCATCTTTATTTTTAAGAAATTAGACTTTTTACAGACGTGGGAAAGAGGTCTATTGATTTTTCTTTTTTTGTTCACCATGACAGCAAAAAGCTCCGTACTATCATTAGATGTATGCGCTGATCAACTTTTAGCTGAATTTTTAGAGCCTTCTGATTTCTGTGGGGCCAGCTATTTATCCCGCGATAGCACTGTCTCTTCTTATTCAGATTTTTTTAAAGCGGTGCCCATCCACTATGGGCGGGTGGAAAATTTTATAGGGATGCCTGTTAAGACAGTAGTCGTTATGGAAACCATCGACCCTTTTTTAAAAGACTATTTCCTTAGAAAAGGGGTGCAAATTATTATTCTGAAAAACCCTTCTTCTTTAAATGATCTAAAGCAGCTATGGCAAAAATTAGGGGAAATTTTCAATAAAAAATCCCGTGCCAGGGAGTTATGTCAGCAATTAGATGACGTGTTGAAAAATTCCTCTCCCACTCAGCAGTCTTATATTTTTTATGGCTCTCAAGGCATTAGTATGGGGGCCAATACATTGTGGACAGATCTATTAAGTGCATGGAATTATAAAAATGAATTTGCGACCCAAAAAGGATGGTTTTACAAAGGATTTGAAGATATTGCAGCTAATAAAGCCCCTCTAGTGATATTATTAGGAATATCCAAACGGGAAATGAGCCATCCCTTTTTCCAAAAGCTTGCTCGGCATAAGAAGATAATTTCCCTGCTGCCCACTATTACCCTCTGTCCTTGTTTTAAAAATATCTGCGCTATGGGTTTATCTCTACGATGTTCCGGCTTATTGCCACAAAGCTCCTATAGGAATAGCCCACAGTGAATTGCCAAACCTAAGGGTATGTTCTCCTGTGTAAAAGACAATACCTGTAAAAGAATTTTCCTGGGGTAACTTGGATTGAAACCATGATAAATGCTTAAAATCGGAAAGACCCACAGAGCGACTTGCTTTGATTTCAATACCTAATAAAGCTCCGTCATCCCGTACAATCAGAAAATCAATCTCATGACCGACACGGTCTCTATAATGAAACAATTGATAACGGGGCTTATGTTGCTCAACTTGTGCCGCAAGCTCATTAAAAATAAAGGTTTCAAGAAGCTTCCCAGAGCGGTCACTATCTAAAAGGATATCATCCAACTGCCATCCTAAAATAGAAGTCATAAGACCAGAATCACAGAAAAAGAATTTAGGTGACTTACTAATTCGGGCATAGTCCGTTGTAGTCCAACATGAGAGAGGTTCCGTAATATAGATCGTTTCCAATGCCCCTAAATATGAATTAAGAGTTGGACGTGCAACGCCTAAAGAGGTTCCAATGGAGTTTAAATCAATTAATTTAGAAGACCAAGACGCTAATACTTTAACCAAGCTTCGCATGGCTTGACGGCGCTGAAGTTGTAAGATTTCACGCAAATCTCGATCAAGTAAAGCATCGATGTAGTCCAAATGCCATATTCTACGCTGTTGCTGTGTAAGTTTTAGTATTTCAGGGAATCCCCCTCGAAACGCATACTCCAGAATAGTATTACGATCTACTTTATACACATCGTGGAATACGCCTTGAAAACAACCTGCCAGGATATCACGTGTACAATATTCAATTTCTCCTTGCGTAAGAGGACGGAGACGAATTTTATGGATGCGTCCTGCCAACGACTCTTGAATACTGGGAAGAGCACTGATATTAGCAGAGCCAGTCAAGAGATATTGACCTGGTTGCGGGTTTTCATCAACTTGCATCTTAATAGCAGTTAGAAGGTCAGGCGCTCTTTGGACTTCATCAATGATGAGAGTTTTTCCTTGATGCATAACAAATTGATGCGGATCAAAATTAGCAGCTTCTCTTATAGATTTATCATCCAAAGTTCTGTAAGAAATGCCTTCTTTTAAACAGTGTTTTGCCAGAGTTGTCTTACCACATTGTCGTGGGCCTTCAATCAAAATGACGCGCCAGGTTTCTAAAGATTCTTTTAATGGTTTAAGTTGTAAACGTGGTAAAAAAGACATTTATTTTCCCTTCTTCTTTAGCCTAAGAAAGATAGTGCATTTTGTAAAGAGAAAAGTATGCATTTTGTAAAGAGAAAAGTGTGCATTTTGTAAAAAGATAGCTAATTCTCCTTTGTTTTTAAAGGGTTTGAGTTAAGGAAGAGTATAAGCCAATCCAAGGGTAAATTCATTATTAATGATGGTTATTTTTTCTGAAACGCCACTGATAGTAGGGTCTTTAAAGGTAACGCGGGGGAAATAATCGAATGTATAATCAGCACGCAAACTGACTTGAGGATTTATGAAGACTTCTAAGCCACCACCCGTACGTACACCCAACGTACGCACAGTTGTGTTGGGGCCTGAAGTAAATTGGCGAGTATTGCCAGCAAAGGAAGCCTTATGGGTAAGAGACCCACCAACCACCCCTAAACGTCCATACCCAATGGTTCCATGGTTAAAGATATAACCAGGTCTAGCCGTTAACGCCCACAACCATTTCATTTTATTACTATAGGATTGAGCGGGATTGGAAAGGGATTCTTGGATTAAGAATGAATTTAAACTGCCCTGAAGTTCTGTCGCAACAAAGAAACGACCAATGTTATAGCTGTATCCGCCAAACAGCCCCCATACT
>JBMDXI010000139.1:0-1794 GCA_048595075.1 Alphaproteobacteria bacterium | reverse complement strand
CCTCTGCAGGGGTCGACATTCACTTCAAAGGAGAGGAAGCTGACAAAGCTGAAACCCAAGCTTTCCTTTTAAAATCTTTTGGAATTGCGATCTTCCTCATCTTAATTATCTTAGTAACCCAATTTGAAAGCTTTTTTAGTGCGCTCTTAGTTTTAAGTGCTGTGGTGCTATCGACCATAGGCGTATTTCTGGGCCTGCTTATTATGAAACAACCCTTTGGTATCGTGATGAGTGGAATCGGGGTAATTGCCTTAGCGGGTATTATTGTCAGTAATAATATCATTTTTATCGATACCTTTGATACATTGGCTAAAGATAGTAAAAACATCCGTGAGGTTATTCTTAGAACAGGGGCTTTACGCTTGCGACCTATCTTTTTAACAAAAATCACCTGTGTATTGGGCTTGTTGCCGATTATGGCACAGATGGATATTGATTTCCTCACAGGGGCTATTACCATTGGGGCGCCGTCAAGTGCGTGGTGGGTACAGTTGGCCACCGCTATTGTATATGGTGTTTCCTTTGCCTCAGTTATTACCCTAATTGTAACGCCCTGTGCCTTGATGGTGCGAGAAAACTTTAGGAAAAAGAAATTTTCTTCTTGAAAAAATAGAAAAGAATTTTTATATAGATAAAGCTTTCATAAGAGGAGAAAAAATGAAGCTTGTTAAAAGTTTATTAACCATTATTTTGTTAAGTTTAGTTATTCGAGCCTATGCAGCTTCTAACCCAGCTGAAGAAGAATCTGCGCTTACTTTCCCTAAGATAGAACAAGCTGCAAGAATTAAAAAATTTACAGAGGAACGTCTCGTCTTTCAATCGAAGGTGCAATCAGCCTCTTCTTGGCAGGAGTTGAATTCCTTAGGGATAGAGATTTTATCTGTCCTGCCTTTTGATGTCTCTCAGGCCATAGATCTAGCTGAAAATATTTATCCTATGAATAAAAAATCTCTAGAAAATGACGAGAATTTCATCCTCACAAAGAAACGCCTCTGCAAATATATAGAAGAGAGATGCGAGTATATTAACACCTCTCCCTCCACTTTCTTCGAAGAGAAAGATAATCGGATAAATTCAATTTTAAAAAATTTTACAACTTTTGACAAAAATTTCACTTCCTTTGCAGCCTTTGGTGAGCATGAAGAAATTTCTCTCCTCCATGGCGGTGGGGTAGAATACATTTTAGATTTTTTAAATGGACGTAATCCTGGATATGAGCTTGAATCATCTTACCAGGTAGAAGGAAAAGAACAGTATCCCTTTGGGATTCAGGTGCATCCTTATATAGGTCGAGAAAAAGATATAATTATAGGACGCACTCTTCACTATGCTTTAAATAGGTCCCCGCGCCGTATGGATTATCCCGCTATTTTTAAAGCAAAAATTAATCGAAAATTCCTTGAAGCAGCGCCTGGGCAGGGTGAAGCGGGGGTAAGACAAATTTCCGTCCCTTATCTTAAAGATGTAGAAATTCTACTTATTGGGTCTCCTGAGTTTGAAATGGCCTATAAAAAAATGGTTCCTAAGGGAGGACGTGCTCATAAGGGAAACCTCGAATACAGTGCGCATGAGTACGAATTAGCTCGCTTGCGGCTTTCTCATATTCCCTCAGAAGTGGCGACTTATTTACAAGAAACCCTGGCGCGGTTCAATGCAAAGTCCTTAAAAAAACCATCCAGGTGTTCCCTGCTTTAAAGAATAAAGCGTCAGGAAATGACCGCTATAGCTGATTCCTTATAATTGTAGTACAGGACTCTTCTTTTAATTTTCAAGGGGTTTTTTAAATTTTTTTAA
>JBMDXI010000138.1:0-4665 GCA_048595075.1 Alphaproteobacteria bacterium | reverse complement strand
AGGCCCAACAAAATCTGGCAGATGCTAAACTTGCCTATGAACTAGCCACAAAAGGGATGACCCCTGAAGAAATTGCTAACAGCAAAGACCCCAAAATTATTGAAGCCCGAGAACGTCTAGCCAAAGCCCAAAGAGAAGCCGATGCTGCCCAGGCCGAATTGGAACAAGCTGAAAAGGAACGAGAAGAAGCCTTTAAAGCAACCCTTACCCCTTATCAATTGGATGCCTATACAGCTGAACAGGCAGAAAAAGACCTGGCAGCTGCTGATGAAGCCAATATAGCTAATGACGAACTCATAGCCCGCTTAAAAGCCAGTGGAAACCAGCAAGACCTTGTCCTTGCCTTAGAAAAGCAACAAGAATTACAAAGACAAATCGAAGCATTAAAAAAGACCCTTCAGGAGGTGAATGCCAGATTGTTCGCTATGGATGATATTGATCAAGAGGACACTCAACTTTCTGTACTTGTAGATGCCTCTCGCCCTGAGGAGGAGTTAGCTGGCAAGCAAATCGTCCCTTCTGTGGAAGCGGGAGCTCTGGTTCTTTATAACTCCCCTGATCAAAATACGCGAGCTATCGTGCCTATAGCTAAGCAAACCCCAGGTGAGATAGTTCCTTTCGAAGAGAATGATATGGGTGATGATTTTGAGGATGATAGCCATGATGAATTCGGATTTCAAAAAGAAGATCAAGACCTCTTGGCGGAGCCAAATGAACTTAAAGCGTTACCCGCACCAACCAGTGGCCCATTAGTTCCGACCCCTGCATCGAAACAAGCTCCCTCTCCCACTCAACAACCACAAGCACCTTCATCAAACGACAACGACCTTTTTCCCACGGATAACGAGAATGATGATGACTTGGAAGAAAATGGATTTGGGGATAGAGACTTTGGAGATGAAGACGATGGAATGCCCCCACCAAGAGGAGGTGTCCGGCAAGATTACCCTCCACAAGGCCCTGTGGGTCAACCCCAAGAACCACAGCAGCCTATACCACAAGCATTTGCTACAGAACAAACACGCATGCCTCTATTTGCGCAGGAGGGAGGGGGCGCCTTAAATCAATCTTTTGACTCCCCTGTTGCATTTGATACGGGGACTCCTACAACCGCTTTTGCACCGCCAGATTTACTGGGTATCGATCAACCTAGATTTGATCAAAATGTATTTGGACAAAATCCGTTTACCCAAAGTCCCTTTACCGATAATACATCTTTAGATCAACCGCAGGAACCGCAATCTCCGTTCCCTGATTTTCCTGTTATGCAAACTCAAACCCCTGAAGGGGCTGTAAGCCCGGACACCATAGACCCCATCTTCTTTGAGCAAGATACTTCCGGCCTTTCAAAAACCGCTTTGGAAAAAGGGCCTCTCCACAATGTAACCGCTGACGCTTTAGAGCGATTAAAAGAAGCCCGCAATAAATGGGAGGAAGCAAAAGCAAACCTAGCCGAAGCTAAAAAATCTGAAGATGTTAAGCAAATTTTTGATAAAGAAGTTGATTATTCATTAGCAGAACGGGCTTATTGGAAAGCTCTTAATGACGCAAACCCACTGGGATATACAGTAGAATCTCAAAAGGGATGGTGGGATAGTGTTACAGGAATTGCCCAGCCAGACAGTGGTGGTATTATCAATGCTGAACCAAAAGTTTCCTCTAATGTGTCCGAGTTGGTCTTAGGCAATGATGGGGCATTGAAAGAAAATTATACCTTCGATGTGCCACGGAATAGAGAAGTCAAAGTCCTCGAAAATACATTTATTGAACGGGGGCGGACAAAAGGAAAACATCAATCTCCTTCTCTATTAGGTCAAGCACGTGGTTAGAATTGAAAGAAAAATCTCCCCTGGCTTTGAATAGCCAGGAAGATATGGGACTATACAACGATGAATGTCGACATAATTCCTTTATAAGTTTCTCGCTTAATTTAAGCTGAAAAGCTAGAGTTGGATGAGATCAATCTCTAGCTTCATGTTAAAAATTACACCCACTTTATGAGCCTAAAGCATTTAAGTCAGCTCAAAATTTACGTGTTTTTTTAAGTCCCTCTATCGTTTGGTGTATTCCCCACAGCCCTGCTTTAAGTGGCTGATTTAATAGATATCCTGTAAATAGTAAGCCCATCACACGCGCAACCGACCCATTAAGCTCAATCTCTTTTATAATTCCCTTAGTAGGGGGATTCATGACGAACTGATATAGTATGTATCCTAACGTAAGGAAACCTGCTGTTACTGTCAAGGATCCTGTCCGATCAATGGTAGTAGTAAGTCTCTGTGTTTTTTGATACCACCCTTCCTCTGTTTCGAGGTGAGCTGCATTACTGTGGGGAGCTAATTGGAATGTTAGAAATAATAAAACTAATGTACTAATTTTTATAAAGGTCATCTTCTTCTCCTAAATTAATTTTTCCTACATATCACATCATCTTTTCTAAGTCCAACAAAAACTCGATTCTCTATCTTCTTTTATGGGACTGTTAACGAAGTAGTAGCTATAACTCCTGCCGTTCATATGTGACAGGTAGTCAATCCCGAGGAGAACGTGAGGGGAATCAGGAAAGGGGGCCCGGGAGCAGCATTTTATGCTCAAATTATATGAATTCAGCTATAGTTTGTAGGGTTTTTCTGGAGATTTTGCGTTGCGAATAGTTATATCAGTAAGCATATGAGGGTACTTTTTTTATTAATTATTGAGATACCCCCCCAAAAGTACCACCAATTTTTTTTAAATATCAATGGATAATCTTAAACATTCCAAGACAAAAATACCTCTCAAGGGCTTAGGATGCTTGATATTTTTGGATTAATAGAGAGCATCTAAAATAATAAAATGGTACCCGAGGCCGGACTCGAACCGGCAAGGCCGTTAAGCCAACGGATTTTAAGTCCGTCGTGTCTACCTATTCCACCACACGGGCACATGGAATGCATTCAACCTAACGAAACGTTACAATATATTCAAGAAAAAAATGCAACCTTTATCATCCAATATATTTAGCCTTAAGCATTAGAGGTACGTATACCTGGAGAGCCTTGAGAATTAGGACTCTGCGCACCTGGAAAAAGAAGAGGTACATCCATAGAAATTGCTCCTAAATTTGATGGAGATAAAGGCGCCGAAGGACTATTAATGACGACAGAGTGCAGAGATGCTGCAGAAGGAGCAGCATTATCTACTCCGGGGGACTCATCTTTTATCTCTTTTTGCACAGCGATAGAAAGCACTGATAAAATAGTTGCTGCAATTGATAAAGGAAAAGCTGCTGCATATCCTGTTCCCTGCAAGATCGTTGCACTTCCTATCGTACACGCTGTAACCAGTCGTAAGGGATGATCAATAGCCCCCAAAAAACTACGAAAACCAGAGGTGGAATAGTTAGCAATTTGAGTGCAATTCAACTCAGTCGAAAAACCACATGCAATACAGTTACAACTAATCCATCCATTACCCTCGTTTGAAGGGCCACACCCCAACCAAGCTTTTATCTTCTTTCCGATGGTATTGGCCCCTGCACAATCAGGAAAAAGCATCCACCATTTACAATGATCACAAAACTGATCCTCATCCTCCCATAGACCGCCAAATTTATGGAAATCATTTTGGGCATCCGAATGTCCTAATTGTGCGGCCATTTTTAAGTATCCATTTCCAATAAGTCTAAGTCGTTGCCTGGTTTCTTCAGGCCTTAAATATAGTTTAGAGAGCATATACGCAGCATGCTTATTACTATTTAGGTTTTTCAATATACTTATCCCCTGCTCCACACTTCGTTGACCTGTAAATAAGTCAGCATATTTTGCGGGAAAATCATCTTCTTCTAAGCGTTTATTAGCAATCCATAGAGCCTTTACTACCCACGCCATATCTGTATGTTGAAGGTTATCGGCCTGCATCAAAAAAGTAGAAATTTTACTTTGTACATTTCTTTTAAATTGATCATTGGCAGGGCCAAAATCTTTGAAATCCCCCATTGCAAGCAAAAATATCTGGGCCTCATACGCTCTGGCATCATTAATCATTTGGTCATTCCTTTCAGGGGGATAAAGCGACGATCGAATAGTCTTTCGGGCAAAGTCATACTCCCCATTTTTATAAAATTTCTCTATGTCTTCAAAAGAGAAAGTTGCTTGAGAAATAGAACACACCAGCATGTGAAGAATAAAAATAATTTTTTTCATGAAAACCCTCCTTGTTATATTTTTATCTTCAAATAAAAAACAAAAAAAAGCAAACACCCAATTGCATGAATGCCTGTAAGATGATAAAACCACCAACAGATATTAATTAAATGAGGAGCCTATTCTATGCGTATCACATTTTCTACCTCTAAGCTTCCCACTCAAGGAACGGTATTTGTAGGGGTCTTTGAAGAAGCCACCTTCACAGAGGCGGCAGAATCCCTTAATGAAAAAACGGCTGGATTACTTAAAAAATCTATAACATATTCTCATTTTGCAGGAAAAAAGGGTGAATGCCTTTCTATGGTAGCCCCTGCTAACCTGCCCCTTAATCATATCGTCCTCGTAGGCTTAGGAAAGCTTGAAGATTTAAAAGCAATAGATGCAATGGAAATTGGCGCTTATATCATGGCAGAGGCCCGCAAACTTCCTGAAAAATCAATTACTATTATGCTGGATGGTATCGAAAATGATCATCTTA
>JBMDXI010000137.1:0-2640 GCA_048595075.1 Alphaproteobacteria bacterium | reverse complement strand
TGATCTAATTTTTCTTCAATACGCACTATGTTAGCTAACACTTTCTGTTGTGTGGAGTCTAAGGAAATGCCATCTATAGTATAGGGCAAGAGTTTACAGATACTATGCGCTATGTTCCATACGTCATCTAATTTTTTATCTAATTGAACAATTAAAGCCAAGTCCGGATTAAGACTTCTTCTTTGTTGGTCTATTTCTTTTTCAATCCTTTTTATTTTATCTACAAATAATTCCTGCGGGACTTTATGTTGATTTAACATATCTAGGAATCTATTGTGTTTAAGTTTTGAAAAAGCATTCCATTTCTCTTCATATTCGTGGCTAAAGGTTTCAGTATCAGAGTCGGTATCAGACTCAGCAGAGAGAGGTTTGTCAGCGTATTTTTGTGATTCTTCAGCCTCTTTCTCCATTAATTCAAGGGAGTAGTAGTCTGCGATGTCTTTTTCGAGTCGTTCTTTTTGCAACATACTGTAAGGACTAGGGTCGTCTTTATAAAAATCTAGCATAATTTCATTAACCCTTAGAAAAGATGGAGGAAAGTGATGTTTTTTTTCTTCATACTTGGAAATATTTTGCAAAATTTTCCGTAGTTGTTGAATAGATTGATTTTTAGAGCAGAGTTGTGCCATTGAGCTTTCTAAATTTGTAGAATCCAAGCCCCCTTGTAATGAGCTTGTAGCGTTATCCATTTCTATTTTCAATTTTTTTAGATTAGATTGATTATCCTGCAAAATCCTAAGTGCGGTTTCAGAGGTGGGTATGTAGTCATGCTTAATAATATGGATATTTACTCTTTCTTGGTGTAAGCTGTTTCTCAGGAGAGTGCTTCTATAAAAAAGCATTCGAGCCTCCTCTTCCAAGAGGCCGTTCTCTCTCCACGGATTATACGCCTTACTCAGCTCTTCATAGCCTAGATCAGATATAGCTTTATCTAAAGTAGTGAATGTTGCATTGTATTTTTCGTAGAGCTGGTAAAGAAAGTGAAAAGCCTCGTTGCTAATGTCCTCGCTATTTCTCTTCCCCTCTGTCTCGCTAAGAAACTCTCCCATATTAATGTTTCTTTCAGAGGATTTTATTAGAATTTCCAAGGTAGCCATGTAGTTAAAGAGACTAAGAGCTCTCGTATTTCCTGATTTTTCTAAGATATCCAAAAAGTCTTGCTGGGATTTACCAAGGTTTTCACAGGCTGTGTGCCAGTCTTCCTCTACTTTTAAAAGTTTCTCCCATTCATTCTTGAGAGGTTCTTCTTGTTTTATAAGTTCGTAATATTCTTCTAGCTGCTCTTGTTTGAGCACACAGCTCTCGGCAATAGAACCCCACTTTTTTTCTATAAGGTTCACTAGGGGTTTAATGGCTTCGTTAAAAAATGTTTGGGCATTAAGAAAATCTTTCTCAAGGGCTGCTTTGAACGCGCTTCCCTCAAAAGCTTCAGTTTCTGTCGGTAGTGTGAGAACTGTCGAAAGATCGCTAAGCGCGTCGGTTAATTTGCCCGGTTCCTCAGCCGCCCCGAGGAATAATAAAGCTTTCGGTGATATAAATTCGAACTTTGATTTATAATTTTTTTCATTAGCGATTTTTGCGCCATCTGTGAGTTGCTGTAAGGAACGCTGGTGGATGGCAAGTTGATTCTGAAGGGCTTCTATTTCTTTAGGAGTTTTTTTTTGAGTGCATTGCTGTTGTAACTTGGCTAGACGGGACCTAAGGCCTCCTCCCACATTTTTATAAGGGTTCTCGCCCGGATTATCCGCAGAAGCGCCTGAAGCTGGCTGGAGCATGCATTGCACCAAGGCAACGCTGTATAAGAATTTTTTAATTGTTGACGTTGATAACATTTTATTTTCTCCTTCACCTGTTATCCGTTGTACTCAATCTAAAAATAGAGACCTCAGGCCGTTGCTTTTATAGATAAGTTTAGAATAACGATAGGGTATTCGTAAACTTATTTTTAAATTATTAAAGACTCACCGTCCTGTTTTCCTATATGGGCCGCAATAGAGCATACCAATAATTAACTGTCAAGAAAAATTTAAACTGTTTTTATGAGAGATTTTCTAGCCCTGCCCCCCTTTAATTTATAGGGGAACAGGGAATCCCTAGCAAACTTTCTTGCTCTTTCGGGATAAAGTATGCTACTTCCTTTATTTATGACTCCAGGTTCGCGCACATACGCTTTAATAGATTTACTGCAACGCTTTTATGAGACCGAGCTACCCGCAGATGTGGTGGCTTTAAATTTTTATCGGGATAATAAGTATATTGGCAGTACTGATCGCCGCTTTTTGACCCATCATTTCTTTAACTTTTTTCGCCACAAGGGGCAGGTAAATGGTGTGTTGCGCCTTTATGGGATGAAAATAAGGCCTGATGCAGAAATCTTAATGTATTGGGCCCACGTGGAAAAAACACCCTTAGAAGAACTATATAAGTGGGGTCATGATAGTCCCTATGCTTTTGGTAAAGTTGATTTGGAGTTAGAGGGGTGCTTACAGTGGGCGATTGCTCAGAAAAGTTTCCAATTTTCTCTAGCAGAGCAACTGAATATACCAGCGTTTTTCCTGCCTTTACTGGAAAAGCGTTTTTCTCATCATTTAACGGAAGAACTGGAAAGCTTGAATCAAGAGGCCCCTTTAGATTTAAAGC
>JBMDXI010000136.1:0-22367 GCA_048595075.1 Alphaproteobacteria bacterium | reverse complement strand
CGCCGGGTCAAGAGAGCGCCCTGAAGTAAGCACTGAATAAAGATTCGTCGAATACACCCCATCACTTACCATACTTTCACCGCTTTCCATGGAGGAAAGGATAACATTTTGGATGTTGCTATTAGAGATGTTATCTGTCGGGTCTGGAGGCAGTGGTGGTATAGGCCATCCGTAGACAGAATAACTAGATGGATCAGGGGCTACAGCAAAATTAATCCATCCTGTGACGAAAGGATCAGGGCGATAGGGATTATGGCTTGTGCGTAAAACAGGGTTACCCACCATGGTCACCACGTTGTTATAGGTTTGCGCCCCTATGGTGGTAACATTCCCATTCATGGTTGCAACGCCGTTAAGGGTGAGTGATTGCAGAGCAGACACTAAATCAGAACCACTACCGCCCACCGTGCTGCCAAAAAGAATGGTAGGGGCGGTGACGGTTAAGGGTTTAGGTTGGTTGAGATTACTTGTAACAGCACCGCTAAAGGTAGCATCGGAAGCTGTAACATTTGTGCTGTCTCCGATGCCTACGAAAGTATTATAGGATTGAGCGCCCGTTGTTGTAATATTTCCTGAAAGAAGAGCATTTCCGTTCACTTGTAGCGATTTGAGGGAGATGGGGTTAATGCTTCCACTTAAAACGGCACCACCTTGTAAAGCCCCCGCATTTATAGTTAAACTATGGCCGGTGGAATTAGATGTTCCATTCGTAATAAAGACGCCGGTATTGCTTATGGGAGCATTTAAAGTAGCATCAGTAGTTAGCTTCAATAAACCGGTATAAGTTTGGTTGCCATCCGTTGTGATGGAAGAGGTGCTTATGGTCACATTTCCTGTGGTGAGGTAACTGAGGGGAGTTCCGCCTACCACCCCTTCAAAAATTGCTGATCCTGTTCCTGCCGTGCTTGTCACCAGGCCAAAATTCCCATCAACAGTGCTTTTGAAATCAATATTGCTGTTGCCAGTTGTTGTCGTGACGGAAGAATCAGCCCCTAAGGTGACTGGTCCTCCGTAAGTTTGAGTGGACTGTGTTGTGATATCCCCCCCCATGGTGATCGGCCCATTATTGGTGGCTTGAACAGAGAGTGCGCTTAATGGTTGGGAATTCCCTATGGTTCCAATAGTTGCAGTTCCGCCCCCTGCATCCATTGTTAAGCTAAAATTATTGCCTGCAGCACTATTTACTTTGCCATTCAGGTTTATATCTCCTCCTCCTGTAGTTAATAAAGCCGTGTCTTGATTAATGGTCACATCCCCGCCGTATGTTTGGTCGCTTGTTGTATTAACATCTCCTGTGAGGGTAATCGGCCCATGATGTGTAGCTTGTAGAGAGAGGGTGGTGGGAAGGAAAGCAAGAGTACCCACCCCTCCGATGCTTGTGGTTCCACTGCCTGAATCTATGGTTAATCCAAAGTCTCCCAAAATATCAATCGTCCCAAAGGTAATATTATTAGCTGAGATGATGCTAACCCCTTTCGTTGGAAGAAAAGCAGAGCCTCCATAAGTTTGGATTCCTTCTGTGCTTATATCACCGCCTAATAAAATAGGTTGATGATTAGCTTCTTGCAACGAAAGATTGTTTAATGGATGCGTTTGCCCAACAGAACTTAAAGAAACAGACCCTACACCTGCATCTACAGATAAACTTTGCCCTCCGTCTGTTGCAGCATCAATGCTATTCCTGAAAAATATACTATCGCCCCCTGTTAATTGTGTATCTGCCCCTACAGTGACAATATCACTATAGTTTTGTCCCCCTGTTGTCGTAATGGTGCCTGTATTAATAGTTACAGCCCCTACATCTAAGGAAGCCAAGGAAAGCCCCCCCACGGCGCCATTGAAGTAAGTACGACCTGCACCATTTGTCGCCGTCGTTAATGCTTGCCCATCCACCGTATAATTGAAGACGATATTTCCATTATTTGCAGTTGTAGATAAAGTGACCGGATTAATTAATGTGACGGGCCCATCATATATCTGTTGCTCGCTTACCGACGGAGTGCCCGCTGTTTGCACATTACCACTCAGGCTAATAGGCCCATGGTTTGTAGATTGCACCAGAATTGCGTTTAAGGGAGTCGTTTGCCCTACATTATTCAAGGTAACAATTCCTGTTCCTGCATCTACAGTTAAGCCATTGTTTTGCCCTGTATCATTATCGATACTTCCATTAAAGGTAATATTGTTATTAGTTGCTGTAAGAGTGGGGTTGCCTTGTAAGGTGACGTTGCCTCCGTAAGTTTGGGTGCCGCTTGTAGTAACAGTATTGTTATTCACGAATGTTGTTGCCCCTGAAACGTTAAGATACTTTCCACTTCCGGTTATATTTACATTGCCTTTCAATGCAGCGTCTCCAGCGATATTTAAATTATTACTTCCGCTTACGGTGGGCAAAGCAACCGTAGATCCTGTCAACGTAGCAGGACCGTTTATTTGAACCTGACCCGTATATGTTTGGGGCCCCGGTGTCGTGTTGTCCTGCATTGTTGTAATGTTATTGAAGATTTGGATTGTCGGATTTCCATTAACAGTCAGAGAGGCTAATGGTTGTACCCCCCCCACCGCGTTAAAAAAACTAATGCTTGCTGCTGGGAGAGATATAATCAAATTTTTATTGGCACGATTGCTATTCAATATATTGAAAAAACCGATTGCACTTACAGCGCTCAGATTAAGATCATTATTTAATAAAACCGGGCCAATGTAATTTTGGGTAGGACATGAAAAGGAAGGGGTGCTAAAGGTGGTAGTACCCGTACTGGAGGACACAATAAAGGCCACCACGTTGAGTGAAGTTCCATTAAGTATAGCATTACCGGAATTGGGGTTGCCATTGGCGGAAACGGTGAGGCTAAAACCAGTCCCATTAGCTTGATTGAGGCTAATGTTATTTCCTGCAAGCTTTGTGGATTGTAATAGATTAAGAGTTCCATTATAGGTTTGATCCCCTGCCGTAGTCATTGTGCTAGGCGGAGCACTAAACACTTTGATAGTGGCATCCCCCGATACAATTAAGTTATTGACTGAATTATTTATGGCATTATTAAAAGCAGCATTTCCGGCGATAGTTAAGTTATTGGAATTTCCTACAACGGGCCCTAAATTAACTGTGCCTCCTGTTGATGTTAAAGTAGTCGTACTTTTGTTTAATGCCACAGCACCACCATATGTTTGATCTCCTGCCGTTTTCACATCACCATTCAGGGTAATCGGCCCATTGTTTGTAGATTGCAACGCCACAGAACTAAGAGCTGTCGTTTGCCCCACATTATTTAAGGTCACAGTGCCTGTTCCTGCATCTGCGGTTAAGCTTTGTCCCCCAGCCGTTGTGGCATTGATACTTCCGTCAAATCTTATATTTCCCGAATAAGTTGTACCACTAAGAGTAGGATTGAATGTCGTATTCCCTGTCAGGGTGGTAGCCCCTGAAACGCTAAAGCCTCCAAGGCCTACTAAGGTGCTAGCCAGGGAGGCATCTCCTACCACATTTAAGGCATAACCTGACCCCAGCACCTGAACCCCCGAAAAACCAACACTGGAACCCGTCAGGGTTATATCACGTTGTAATACTTGAACTTGTGGTCCATTATAATTCTGAGCTCCCGTTGTTGTAATATTGTTGTATAGTTGGGTTGTGCCAGCACTTGTGAGATTCTTTAAGCGGTTGGTTCCCCCCACAGTATTAAACCTGACTAAAGTACTCGGAGAAGGAGAAATCGTTAAGCTTTGTCCCCCATCATCTTTTCCATCCAGGTTGCTGTTAAAATAGATTCCTCCAGACCCACCCGTTAAATAAGCATCATTATTTAAGATGACATTACCATAATAAAGGTGGGTGTTCGCACTAAGGGGGGAAGTGGAAGAAGAGGTAGCAATTGTAGTATTACTGCTAGTCGAAGGAGGGGTGCCTGACCCCACCGTAAATGTTCCAATATTTGAAAATAGCCCATTTAATTGGGCATTGCCTGATGTATCATTAGAACTTATTTTTGAAATAGTTAAATTTTTTGCGCCGCCTGCACTGCCTGTGACTGCCCCTAAATTAATAGTGGTTCCCGTCAGCGTGGTTGTTGATTGAGTAAGAGTAAGATTGCCTGTATATGTTTGCGCTCCACTTGTCGTAATAGAAGAGGCACCCACAGTTATGGGAGCATTCACACTATTATTAACGGTAAGAGCCGTGAGGACATTTCCTGCTCCACTCCCTACCGCTCCGCTAAATGTAACACCCCCAGTACCCGTAGTGGTTGTTAGGCTTTTATTTCCATCGAGCGTATTACCAAAGGTGATTGCGCCATTATTGGTGGTTGTTAATGCAACGTCTGCACCCAGAGTTGTAGCTCCTCCGTACGTTTGCCCCCCTGTGGTTGTAACATTTTGATTGAGGGTAAGGGGCCCTGTTGTAAGGAGACTGCCCAAGCTATTAATGGATCCTGATCCAACAAGTGTACCCGTTGTAATAACAGGGGAATTCAGTATTAGGTTGGTGATATTAAAAAGTCCCAAGCTACTATTCAATCCCGTCACATTTCCAGTAGTTCCTGTAGAGAATTGGGGAGACTTTATAATAAGATTATTAATGCTATTACCCGATGAACCAACATCTAAATATCCTATTGCTCCTGCGTAATACCCCCCTGCTGCTCCCCCTGCAAGGTTAACGTTTTGAACAACCAGATTTCCGGTTCCGACTATTCTTCCTCCTCCTTGAATTCTTCCTATTATTCCCCCTCCATAAATAATTGAACCTGCCAGAGCAGTTTCATATCCCCCCCCATCAATAAAAATATTATTCTGCAGAAGTGTACCTAATACGCTATTTATTAACGGACTATAATTCCCCCCAGTGTTGGCAATACTGGAAGATCCTGTGACAAGGACATTCAGATATCCAATTAAATTCGTTGAACTTGCGGGACTTCCTAAAAACAATCCTCCTGCACTTGTTGCTGGAACAAACGAAAATGTATTAGATGCAGAACTATCAGAAGTAGTTGGTGAATTTACTCCATAAGCATACCCCCCGCCAGTTAAATCATTAGTGGAAGAAAATTTAGGCCCAATGAAGGCTGAGTTTGCTGGTATGTTGCCTAAAGTAACTAGCCCACCGGTGAAAGAAGCATTCGTTGTAAGATGATATCCTTGCCAGGGAGAAGATGGCCAATTAAAGGGGCCACTGACACTAGCGTTATTATATCGTTGCACAATAAAGTTATTAATGTTGGTTAAAGTGATATTATTCCAAGCAGGGTTATTAGACGCACTTGCATTCAACGATAAAACAGCATGATTTAGGCTGTTTCCCGCGATTGTCCCGCCCCCTACAAAGGGGGCTGAATTGTCAGCTGCATTCACATACATATACAAATTACCCTTACCACTTGAAGTAATAGTTGTATTAGCAAGATAAATCTGGCCTTGGTTGGCACTATCATCTCCTACCTTCAACAATAAATCTGTATCTGAAGTCCACCCAAAGGAATTCGTAAATCCTATGCCAAAATTGGCCACTAATAAGACGTTTCCATTAGCGAGCCAATAAAGCAATGTGCCTGGCGTGCTAGTATCACCAATTGCGATAGGTGCAGGACTTCCCCATGCCCAAGGGTTTGTTGTCCCTCCAGTTGCTGAAATTAAAACGTAGTCAGGATCCAGCAGGAATTGCCCTGGTTTTGCGGCGGGGTTATAGGCTTTAAAGTGGAGGTCGGTAGCACTCAGGTCTATATTGCCCTGACCCACGGAAAGTTCTAAAAACCCCCCATCCCCTGTGCCCTTGCTTTCCACTGATATCTTTCCTTTGGGGTCTAGGTACTTATCCGCATACAACTGGATCGTTCCCGCGGGGCCCGCCCCTGTGCTTTCAGCAATTAAACTGCTTCCTTTCTCAGTCACCACATAATCGGTGGGGTTTTCTCCTTCCTCTATCTTTCCTTTGGCATGGCGATCCCCTATCAAAATGGTACCGGCTTGATGGGGATCAGACACATCGATGCTGCTGCCTTCCTTTATTTTAATAACTTCCCCGCCTACCTCAACCGTTGCTGCAGGGGCTTTCACTTGGCCGGTTAGCTCAACCTTTTCGGCCTTTAATACAATGTGCCCTCGTTCATCCGTTTCTGCATGGGTTGCTGCGATAGTTCCCCCCATATTCACCACGTGGGTTATCATCGATTCGGCTTCATCCAGGGTAACCAAAACAGGCCGAACTTGAACTTCTGAAGCAAGACCTTTTTCTTCTTTACGATGAAGTACCTTAAAGGCCACGTGGTCATGGCCTTTGAAACTGACGTAGACTTCTTTTCCTGCCACCCCCTGTACCGTGATTTGATTGCCCAAAATGTGGCCTGTGTTGGTCACACTGTGCCCTACTAAAGCGAACAATCCTTTATCTTTGACCCGCACTGTCGCCGCATTGAAGACCGTTCCTAAATCACTCAGCCGTATAGTGAAATCTCCGTCTTTCATAAAAGCTGCCGCATCTGCCTTGCCGCCCACCGCTGTTAACCGATGAATGTCTAAAATGGCATCTTTACTAAAATAGACGCCGTTATGATTGGATAAAAACACATGTCCCTGGTTGATGCTCAGCTGGCCGCGAATAATGGAGGGATCTTGGCCTGTGACTTGAAATAAGCTTTTTGAGCTGGATGATGCTTGTTCGACAGCTACTTTGTAGCTGCGTTCAATGTCAAAACTTTTAAAGTCAACCACGTTGGGCCCCCCGCCAGTGGTATAGGTAACACTGGTACGATCAGCGGAAAGCTGTTGACTAAATGATCCCCCCTGTACTTTCTCAACCTGGGGCAAAACACGTTCAGGAGGCAAAGGGACATTGTTATGAACGGTGGGAACAGGAGGTAAAGAAGGGGCAGCAGGAATAGGGGCAATAACAGGAACAGGAGAAGAGTCAGGAACAGCAGGCGTTTTTATATCCACGGTAGGGGGTGGAATGGGGGGTGCTACAGCGACCCCTCCCCCTTCTTCAGCGCGGGCAGAGCCAAAAGGCAGATGCACTGCCATAAAAAATAATATGATAAGATTGCCTACTCTCTTATTCATGCCACCCTGTTTATTTTTATAGCTGATTCCTTATAATTGTCGTACGTTGTTGCTCGGCGCTGATGTAGGCTGACTACATGTTCGCGCCTTCGCGCCTCGTATACAATTAAATGAATTCAGCTATAGCTAGATCTTTTTCGCCCCGTCTTCCGCGTATCAGCAAAAAATGTCTTCGCTATATATACTTATACATTAGTATAGAAAGATTTTTGGCGAAAAAGCAATAGGCTTATTCGAAAGGGAAACTGGTGCGCTCGAGAGGATTCGAACCTCCGACCCCAAAATTAGGAATTTTGTGCTCTATCCTGCTGAGCTACGAGCGCGCCATTTCTGTTTATAAGATGTTTGCCCGCAGATTGCAACGGTATAGCTAATCTCTTATAAAGTAAGTATAAGAACCCCCCTCGTGATTCTCTCGGGCTCCGACCCGAAAGTCCATTAAATAATCAGCAACATGGCTGTAGCTATAGGGTTATAGACCCCCGTGCTTGACACACTAGTGTCCGGTTAAAAGTTAACATAGTGAAGAAGACCAATTAAAGAGAGAAAATTGAGCGGGAGGGGGATTGTTTTTTGGAGGAGGAAGTGCTGTTGCCAAAGGTATCGCAGTCAATGCAGGGAAAGGAGCCACAAAGGGAGTAGTTAAAGTTGTGACAGCAGAAAGCTTAGTGCAACAAGCAACGCAAGCTGCGCCGAAGGTGGCCAAACTTAACCGAACGATCGCAGAGACCGTTGGACTTAATGGAGTTACAGCTGCTGAGCTGGTAGAAAACCTTCCGAGCACGAAGGGACTAGGTTTGGAGGGGGGGCTGCGAAGCCACCTAAACCAACATCCACGGCAGGGGAGTTGGAAGGACTTCGTATTAATAAAGCAGATGTTCCTATTGAATGGGGGAAGGGGAACATGGCACAAGGAATGCCTTGGGAAGAGTAGGTAGTTGCTCAACAATCAGTTGGTCCGCGATTACCAAAGAACTTCCCTGTGTTTGATGCTGCTGGAAGGACGGAGGGAATAGCTATAAGGGCTAAAACTCTCAATACAGGAACTATTTCTCGACTAACTGACCCAAAAAAGATATACTTATTATAGGAGCAATTAAGTGAATTATACAAAAAATTTATTAGCAATTTTTCTCGCAACCATCACATTAGAAGCACAAAGCAAATCTCAAGAAGCGCCTGATGATGCAGAACCCTCCTCTACTAGACCCAGTTTTGTAGGAAGGTTATGGGAAACAGGTGTAAATAAAATAGAGTTAGCAGGTCAATACACTTACAAGAAAGGTCAAGAGGCCTGCACCTATGCCTACGACCATCCTTACCAAACTGCAGCAATAGTAGCAGGGGCAGTCATAGTTATAGGTGGGATAGCCTATTATGCCAACAACAGAGGAAATTCGTCGTCATCTGGAGGTATTTCCTCTTCCTCTAGTATTCCTGTAATACCAGTGAGTGGCATTACGCCAGGGGGGGATATTACGCCAGGGGAGAATGGCCCCGTGACGCACATCGTTGAGTCACTTTCTTCTGCTCAGGAGGAGCTACAGAACCCCAATAGTGATCCCCGTAAATTTGGTCACCATATGAATGTAGCTTTAGAAACGGCTAGGGAAAAATTAAGCAATGCTCAGCCATCTTCATCAGAGCACCCTGTGGAGGGCTCTTCTCTCGTAGAGTTCTTAGAAAGTAACAATAAGGCTCTAAAGGAAGGTTCTCCTAACACACTTGGAAAGACCCTCACTCATATGATTGATGGTACCTTACAATACGGGACGTCTCTCGCCCCTATAGCAGGTGGCTCTCAACCCTAAGAAGCTTGCATGGCGTCTGTTAGTAAGGCCACATTATAATCCATCATTTTAAGATAGGTGCTCGCAGGGCCTTTTTTATCTGACAGGGCATCGGAATATAAAACCCCCCCTATTTTAGCCCCTGTTTCTTTACTCAGCTGATTAATTAATTTAGGGTTGGATATATTTTCGACAAAAATAATTTTTACGTCTAGTTCTTTAATTTGCTTAATAAGGCGAATAAGATTTTGCACGCGAGGCTCAGCTTCGGTGCTAATCCCCTGGGGGGCCATAAACTGTACGCCATAAGCATTGCCAAAATACCCAAAAGCATCATGGGCTGTAATTACTTTCCTGCGCGCAGGGGGTATTTTATCAATTTGTTGACGAATTTTTATATCTAAAGCTGTCAATTTTTTGTAGAAAGCATCAAAGCGTTTAGCGTAATACTCTCGTGATGAGGGATCAATCTCAGACAACTTGTCCCGAATATTCATAATGTAAATCTTTACATTGGGGATGCTATGCCAGGCATGAGGGTCTTGCAATAAAGTATCTTCAAATACCAGGCGCGGGTGGATATGATCTGTTACGACCACTACTTTGCCCTTGTAATCGGCGCTTTTTAGAAGACGTTCTAGCCATCCTTCAAAGCCTAACCCATTTATAAAAATAGCCTGGGCTTGGGATAGTTTTTTAATATCCGAGGGGCGGGGTTCATAGGTATGAGGATCAGAATCTTCCCCCACAATAGTGTCCACCTGGACCCTCTCACCCCCCACTTCTTTAACAAGATCAGCTAAAATACTGAAAGTAGCAACAACTTTTAAAGGGGGATTTGCCACACATAATGGCCCCATAAAAAATAAGGAGAGTAAGAGAAGATATTTCATTTTATAATTGGTACTCTAAGACGATTTGATTACATGCTGGAAAATACTGCCTTGGCGTCCAAAACACAAGGAGAAAAGATAAATAATTCCTGCAATTAAAACGATAGAGGGGCCTGATGGCCAATCCATATAATAAGAAAGATATAAGCCGATTAAACCTGACAAAGAAGCTAGCATAGCGGAAATTCCAAAAAGGCTCCATACCGCTTGAGCCCAAAAACGGGCACTGATGGCGGGCAGCATCATAATACCTAGGGACAAAAGTGTTCCCAAAGCTTGAAATCCTGAGACAAGGTTAAGCACTACTAAGCTTAAAAAAATTAAATGATAAAGGGTTCCCTTTCCCCCCACTGAGTGGAAGAAATCAGGATCAAAACATTCTATAACTAAGGATCGATATACTAGTGCTAGTGTAACGATTGTAACGGTTGAAATAAGTCCCATCAGAATAAGAGTAGAACTGTCGACTGCCAGAGCAGAGCCGAAAAGGATATGAATTAAATCAACAGAATTATGGCGCGTTGAAATAATAAGGACGCCTAAGCCTAAAGCAATCAGAAAAAATCCTGCAAAACTGGCATCTTCTTTCAAAAAAGTAAAACGTGAAACAAGGCCTGCTAATATAGCTACACAAAGACCAGCCCCTATGCCTCCGATACTGAGGGCAGGCAAAGACAGACCTGCTAAAATGTAGCCTATGGCAGCACCAGGCAGAATAGCGTGGGAAAGGGCGTCTCCCATCAAACTCATACGGCGCAACACTAGAAATACACCCACAGGCCCTGATCCCAGGGCTAAGCAGAAGCAGCTTATAAGGGCTTTTTTCATAAAACTGTAATGAAGGGGTTCTAAAATAAAATCGAACATTTAAGCCATCAAATTCTTGAAAGATTGTTGTATATGGGCAGCTGTCAGTATCTTTTTTGTGGGCCCCCATCCTACACATGAGCGGCCTATTAAAAGGGTTTCGGGGAAGAATTCTTTTACTAAATCTAAATTATGCAAAACCACAATAATAGTTTTATTTTTATGGTGCCATTCTTGGATAAGTTCCATCAAATGCATGTAGGTTTGATGGTCGATGGAATTAAAAGGTTCATCCAAAATAATAAGGGAAGAATCTTGCAAAATAATACGGGCGAAAAGCATGCGTTGAAATTGCCCCCCTGATAAAGACCCAATAGACCGGTGTTCAAATGTTTTTAAATCCACTTTTTTTAAAGCATCTATTATTTTAAGATGATCTTCTTCTGTGTATCCTTTAAAGGTACCTTTACGCCGCCACAATCCCATCCCCACCACGTCATATACGGTTAAAGGAAAAGTAGAATCTAAATCTGTCTGTTGGGGAAGATAAGCTGTATCACACACGCGCATACAATGATGAACTACAGACCCTTTGGAAGGCTTAACTAGCTTTTGCAAGGCTTTTACAAAGGTGCTTTTGCCACCCCCATTGGGACCCACCACAGCAGTTAAAGAGCCTGCCTCAAAAACGCCTGAGATATTTTGGATCGCAACTGTGCCTCCATAACAAACGGTTAGATTCTTAACAGTAATGCGATTGTGATGGAGGTTGTTTAAGCTAGAGCCCACCAAATAAGCCCCCATAAAAGAAGGATGGGGAACAACACCCATCCTATTCGTTTCCATGCACTAAAGAGTAGAGGAAATATTTTTATTGTATAAACTCCTGTGATAAAGGCTCTAAGAAAGCATCTAGTTTGCTCTTAATAACATCAGTCAGCTCTTTTTTAGATTCAATTTCTGTGAGGATATCTTTATGTTTTTCCTGCAATAGATTCAACATTTTTTCTTCAAACTTTTTGATAGATTCGACGGGCATTTTATCTAAAAACCCATTAACGCCAGCATATAAACTGACAACTTCGTGGGCCAAAGAAAAGGGAGAATATTGAGATTGGGTCAGTACCCTCGATAAACGGTCGCCGCGATCAAGCAACCGGCGTGTGGTGGGATCAAGGTCAGAGGCAAATTGCGAAAAAGCTGCCATTTCACGGTATTGGGCCAACTCTAATTTTAAACGACCGGCCACTTGCTTCATGGCTTTTGTCTGGGCTGCCGATCCGACACGGCTGACAGATAACCCCACATTGATGGCAGGACGAAATCCTTGGTAAAAAAGTTCTGTTTCCAAAAAGATTTGCCCATCCGTAATAGAAATAACGTTGGTAGGAATATAAGCAGATACGTCACCTGCTTGCGTTTCAATGATCGGCAAAGCTGTCAGCGAACCGCCCCCTTTGGCATCGCTCAGTTTAGCAGCCCGCTCTAACAACCGAGAGTGCAGAAAGAAAATATCGCCGGGGTAAGCTTCTCGCCCTGGTGGACGTCTAAGCAATAAAGACATTTGGCGATAAGCTACAGCTTGCTTTGATAAGTCATCATATACAACTAATGCATGCATTCCATTATCGCGGAAATATTCGCCCATTGCGCACCCTGCATAGGGGGCTAAGAATTGTAAAGGTGCAGGATCAGAGGCGGTTGCAGCGACGATAATTGAATAGTCTAAGGCCCCTTCATCTTTAAGAGTTTTAACCAATTGCGCCACTGTTGAGCGCTTTTGCCCGATGGCTACATAAATGCAAAATAATTTCCCCTGAGGGTCTTTGGTATGATTAAAGGACTTCTGGTTAAGAATAGTATCAATAGCGATTGCTGATTTTCCTGTTTGCCGATCGCCAATAATTAACTCCCGTTGGCCCCGCCCAATAGGGACTAGAGCATCAATAGATTTAATACCGGTTGCCATGGGTTCATGCACAGACTTTCGATCGATAATACCAGGGGCAGGGGCCTCAATGGGTCGATAGGTGACGTCTTTTAAGGGGCCTTTCCCATCGATGGGGTTTCCTAAAGCATCTACTACACGCCCCAGCAAAGAAAGCCCTGTCGGTACTTTAATGGTTTGCCCCGTTAACTTAACCCGCATTCCTTCGCTGATGGCTTGAGCTCCTCCGAAGACAACGGCACCAACCACATCTTCCTCAAGGTTTAAGGCCATTCCTTGGGCATCATTTTCAAAAACGATCAATTCTCCTGCTTGGGCAGTATCTAGGCCATAAATTGTGGCAATTCCATCACCCACAGAAATGACTGTTCCCACTTTTTCCAAAGAGGTTTTATTATCAAAATGCTCAATTTTTTGTTTTAAAACTTGAGAAAGTTTTGCAGCATCAAAGGTGGCCATGTGTTATCCTATTTTTATTTTCAACGAATCAAGTTTGCCTTTTAAAGAATTGTCCCAATAAAAATTATCACCTTCTATAATAAACCCCCCGTATATATCATTGACTTCTTCAAAGGTTATTTCTGTTGTACATCCTTTAAAATAGTGAGTCAAAAATATTTCAAAATTTTTCTTTAGGGGAGCATCCAAAGGTTCAGCTTTTATATGCAGTGTTTTGATATTGAAATGATCCTTAAAAAGCTGCCCAAAGCTTTTGGCAATATAAGAAATATACCCAATGAGATTTTTTTCAATCAACAAATTCAAGAACTCTCGAAGAGTTTTAGGCTTAAAGATGTCGTCAATAATTTGGTGTTTATCAGTGGCTTTCAAAAGAGGATTTTTTAAACATTCATCTACCACAGGAAGATGGGTCAATAACTGTAAATATTCTCCAAACTCTTGGTAGCACTTTTTAAGAAAATCAGGTTGATCTTCATAGGATTGGAATAAAGCCGATGCACAGGCCTGTCCAATTTTCTGTTTTACATCTGCAGCCATTAATTTGTTTTATTTCCTTTGGGGTCTATCCAGCCAACATTCCTATCTTTGCGTATATAAACCATGTTTAACCCTTGGTGGGCTTTATTACGAAATAGTAAAGCACTATTACCACTTAAATCTAAGCGCATAACAGCTTCGCTGACAGAAAGAGTAGGAACATAAGCAGTTGTTTCTGCTACAATAGAAGGTTGGTCATGCTCTTCTTCAGTTTCTTCTGCAGTATCGAAATTACGATAGTCTTCGTGCAAAACATAATACATTGCTTTTTCTTCTTTTGACATATCATGCTTTGAATGATGAGCTTTAAAGCGGTTTTTATAACGACGAAGGTTGTTTTCAACTGTATGAATAGCTTGATCTGCCGATGCGTAGGGGTCTTCATTATTGGCATCCCCATACACCATCATGCCAGGGCCTGCATGAATTTCAATGGCTGTATGAACCAATAGACCATTTTTTGTAACGACCACATGGCAGTTTATCGCTTCTTCAAAATACTTATCGATTACATGTTGTAAAGAAGCATCTATGTGGGCGCGTAAAGAAGTTCCTAAATCAAAATTTTTACCAACAATATGTTTTTCCATGGTTTCCTCTATTTATATTTATTTTTCATCCAAATTGAAAGTATTCCCTAAATACACACGTTTTGCGTCTGGATGTTTAATAATAACCTTTGGTGTGCCTTCTGTCAAAATAACTCCATCATGCAAAATATAGGCTCGATCTACTAATTCTAAAGTTTCGCGAACATTATGATCTGTAACTAAAATTCCAATCCCTCGCTTTTTCAAATGCATGATGAGTTGGCGAATGTCATGCACAGCAATGGGGTCAATTCCTGCTAAAGGCTCATCAAATAAAATAAATTTAGGATTTGTCGCAAGGGCGCGCGCTATTTCCACACGACGACGCTCTCCCCCTGATAAAGAAAGAGCAGAACTACGTCGCAAGTGAGTAATAGAAAATTCGGCTAATAATTCTTCTAACTTTTTCTCGCGTTGTAAAGAGGTAAGAGAAGTAGCCTCTAGTACCAGGCGGATATTGTCTTCTACAGTGAGTCCACGAAAAATTGACGCCTCTTGGGGTAAATACCCAATCCCTAAGCGCGCCCGCTGATACATTACTAAAGGCGTAATATTTTGCTGTCCTAATAGTATTTGTCCATGATCAGGGGCAATAAGCCCACACATAATATAAAAACAAGATGTTTTGCCCGCTCCATTAGGCCCTAGTAATCCAACAATTTCCCCTTGCTTTACATGAACGGAAACCCCCCGCAAAATAAGTCTTTTATCATAGCTTTTAGAAATATTTTCAGCTGATAAAACAAGAGGTGTATCTGTATGTTGATTGGTCATCTATTTCAATAATAAATTAGTTTTATAACAAATTGAGTACATTGTCATTTGTTGCGAATATCATTAACTTTACTTTTTTCAAATCCCTTAACTTAAAAGAAAGACTCTACATTTCTTCTATAGCCGCCATCTTATAAAAGCCTGTCTAGCTATATCATAAAAACTACAGAAGTAAAAACTATAAATATAAGGATGAAAGATAAGAAAGGGCTTTGCGGAAAGTTTTTTCCTCTAATCATACGACTATTCGATATCGAATTGTTGAATAGTCAAGACTTTTCGATAATTTGATATCGAATAGTCGGATTAAAAAGGGTATAAAAAAACGCCAGGGAAGAACATCTTCCCTGGTTGAGTTTAAGGAGACATAACCTAAATTCAAGCATTGCACCCGAACACTATATATATAGGTACGATTTTCAAAATTTCAAGGAAACCTCAGGGATTTTTGGTATTTTTTTAAAAAAAAGAGTGACTACAGAGGGAGCTTAATAACCACCCGTAACCCCCCTTGGGGAGACGTTTCCAGCTCAATTTTTCCCCCATGGTGATGGATAATGTCCTGGGTGATGCTAAGTCCCAGACCTACGCCGCCCGTTTTGGTATTGCGAGAACCCTCAAGACGGTAAAAAGGACGGAATACCTCTTGGCGCTTATGAGAGGGGATGCCTGTTCCATCATCGTCTATAATAATCCAAAGATGATGATGACGTTCATAGGCTTTGATATGAACGTTTTTAGCATAGCGGTTGGCGTTGGATAAAAGATTTTGAATAGCGCGTTTAAAGGCCATGGGGCGCAGTGGGAGGACGAAATTATGAACAATGTCGCATGCAATATTTAAAGGTTCCTTTTTAAAAGTTTCCATAACCTCTTGAATAAGGTCTGGTACTGAAGCAGGCTGGGGCTGTTCTGTATAGCTTCCTTTCACGAATTCTAAATATTCATTCACCAAAAATTCCATTTGATGCACATCACTTTTTAAATTTTTAACGGCTTCGGAAGCGGGAAGCATTTCAAGTTCTAACTTCATGCGTGTTAAGGGGGTGCGCAGATCATGGGAAATCCCTGCTAGCATTTCTGTACGTTGGTCAATTTGACGACGAATACGCTCTTTCATCTCATTAAAGGCTTTGGCAACGCGTCGCACTTCAGTCGCGCCGTATACTTTAAACTTAGAAACTTCTAGTCCTTTTCCAAAATTCTCAGTGGCAATAGCGAGCTGTTCTAAAGGACGAATCTGATTTTTCATAAAAAGGGTGGCGATAATTAAAAATAAAATACTGGCCCCAAAGGCCCATAGCAGAACCAGAATAGTTGTACGACTGACTAAGCGCTTTCGTTGAAATGCAAGGCCAATAAGATCATCTTTTGCTTGGAAAAAAATCTCAAAGTGATTTGGAAAAGACCGTAAGACATAAGGTGTTTCTAAATATGTATCTAAGGCGCCTTTTAAAAATCGATCTTCCCATGCGGTGAAAGGGGATGGGGTAAGCTGTTTCAGCTTTTTATCAGGCATGCGACGAATATGAAAATTCCAATCTTCTGCCAAAATAAAGGCTTCTAGTGGGTTTTTGGGATAGGCTTTTATGATGCTTTTGCTGGCAATGGCAAGGTTATAACCTAAGGTGCGCGTTACTGAATCTAAGTGTCTATCTAAAAAAACAAAGGCGAAGATAATCTGTACTAAAACAATAGGGGCTCCAATAATCAAAAGAGTACGACGGAATAACCCCTTGGGCATTAACTCTTTAATAGAAAACTTAAAGCCCAAATATTTTTTTAATACCCCCATAAGACATATCCTTTATTGCGAATGGTTTGGAGGAATTTTGGATTTTTAGGGTCATCTTCTATTTTTTTGCGCAATCGAGTAATTTGAACATCAATAGTTCGACTACTTCCTTGTAACTCCATCATTTCTGCTAAAGATTCACGACTTAAATAGGTGCCTAGGTTAGTGGCAAGCACTTTTAGCAAATCGGCCTCTGTCTGGGTGAGGGGAATGTTATCAGTTCCTTTGCGAAGCTTGCCTTTTGCTTTATTGAAGTGAAAGGGGCCAATTTGAACTTCATTCTGCATAATGGCAGGCTTACTTTGGTTGGCGCGTTTTAAAAGGCTGCGGATGCGTAAAAGCAGTTCCTTGGGCTCAAAGGGCTTGGCCAGATAATCATCTGCTCCTGACTCTAATCCTTGGATGCGATCTTCCACTTCGCCGCGGGCAGTTAAAAGCAAAATAGGAATTCGCAACCCTTCTTGGGTCAAGCTTTTTGTAAGCTCTAATCCCGTTTCGCCTGGCATCATGATGTCTACAACCATCAGGTCAAATTGAAGACTTTTTAAAAGTTGGCGAGCTTCTTTGGCGGAGGCAACAGTGGATACGGCAAAAGAATGCTCTGTTAAGTATTTAGAAAGCAAATACCGTAACCGTTCATCATCATCAATAATTAAAAGATGGGCAATTGGCTGAGAATCCATGATCATATCAGTTTAGATTAACAGGCCTAGCTCGTCAAATCAGAAAAGAGAGATACCTTACTCTAAGGGATATCTCTCTTTTCAAGGATGGGCCAGTAAATTAAAATGTAAAAATTCAGATATGAGTAAGAACAATCCTGTTGAGAACAGGCCCTGTAGACCCCCATATTGATTTAATAATAGTATATTCGAAGCCCGGGAAGAGCTGCTATAGCAAGAGCTCGAGCTTCATCATCTCCAATGAAGTTTCCACCCAAATCCAATGTCTGAAGCTGAGTAAAGGCAGGAAGGACTCGAACAAGAGCTTGAACCCCAGCAAGAGCTTGAGCTCCAGCAAGAGTTCGGGCTCCATCATCTCTAAGGTCGTTCCTCCCCAAATTCAATGTCTGAAGCTGAGTAAGGGCAGGAATGCCTTCTGCAAGAGCTTGAGCTCCAGCAGCTCCAATGTAGTTTCCACCCAAATCCAATGTCTGAAGCTGAGTAAGGTTAGGAATGGCTTCTGCAAGAGCTTGGGCTCCAGCAGCTCTAATGTAGTTGTAACTCAAATTCAATGTCCGAAGGTGAGGAAGTACACGAAGAGCTGTCGCAAGAGCTCGGACTCCAGCAACTCCAATGATGTTGTAAGACAAATCCAATGTCCGAAGCTCAGGAAGGGCATGAAGGGCTGGCGCAAGAGCTTGAGCTCCAGCAGCTTCAATGTTGTTAAGGCCTAAATCCAATGTCTGAAGCCGAGTAAGATCACGAAGGACAGGGATGAGAGTCTGTATCTCTTTAGTACCTAGTTTATTGTTTCTTAATTTTAATATTTCTAAGTTTTTGAAGAGGGGAAGAAAATGATTAATATGTTGAGCGAAATTATCTAATTTTTCTATTTCGATTCTCTTCACTAAAGCAAAATAGTCTTTTTGTGATTCTAAAGGGGAAGCAAAAACAGCCCACCTTACTAGACTATTATGAATAGGCATTTTGTCCACTAAGGGAACATTAGAAAGCAGGCTATTGTACCTTGAGGTAAGTTTTAATTGCTGTAATGTCTGGTAAGGTAAAAATGAAAGAACTTTAAGCTGAAGTTCCTTAGATAACTTAGCCCAATCTTCGAACGTGGTTGGTAATTGTTTTTCTGCAGAACAAGACCGTTTCATCAATTGATGCTCTGCAGAGGTAGGGGAATTGGGGAAAGTTACTCCAGTCTCTTCATCTGAAATGGGGTGGGCCGCTCCCCATGATTGTAGACTAGAAGTTACTAAAAATAAGCCTGCTATTAAAAATCTTTTCATTGTATTTGCTCCTTATAAGCCATTTATATCCTCCACACCCTCTTAATTTCATGTTCATATTGCTTATATAGAAAATACAAATCATAACTTCAAGGGGAAAATTAAAAAAAATCTTCCCCTCTCAGTTTGCCGATTGTTTAATAGACTCTTGGGTCACGCCCGAGAGAATCACGAGGGGGGGTCTTATACTCACTTTAAATTGATTGAGCTATATAACTCTTACAGACCTCCTTCTGCCTTGCACGGACTTACCCCTTTCGCCTCCATTAATTCCACCCTTCCAGAGGCTGCCTGACAGTCTCATATGCACTGAACCTTACAGGAATCAGCTATAGCTTGCTAAAGTTGAACAACCACGCTAACATCAGCGTGTTAATTGATTATAAGGTTTGTCTCGTTTATGTTAAGCACTCAAGGGTCTTTTAAGAAAAACTGTAGGTTTCTCATTCATTCTATTCTGTTGCTTTTTTTGGTGAGTCCTGAAAATGCTAAGGCAGATAAAATATTTTCCTATGTGAATCCCCAGGCTCCCAAGGGGGGAACTATCCGTCTCCATACCCTTAAAAAATTTGATTCTTTTCTTCCTTATGATACCCAAGGAATTTCTGCTGAGGGAAACGAACTTTTATTTGCCACACTCACAAAAACTCCTTTCACAAATCTATCGCAATCTTTCTTATATGTAGCGCAGAGAACAATTCCTAACACTGATTTTTCAGGAATTACCTTTGCTATCAATCCGAAGGCGATATTTGAAGATGGCACGCCTATCACCGCGGAGGATGTGAAATTTTCTTATGAATTAATTCGGGCCAGAAGCCCCACCCATAAAATGATGTTTGAAAATGTTAAATCAGTAGACATTTTATCCACCCAAGAAATTAAATTTTCTTTTAAATTTCCATCCGCTTCTTTTATTAAAGTGATAGGAGGATTCCCGATTTTTTCAAAAGCTGATTATGAAAAGAATTTTTCGTCTTCTAAATTTTTTGTACCCTTAAGTAGTGGGCCCTATAAGGTGGGTCGTTTTCAAAAGCCTCATTCTGTAACTTATGAGCGCGTCAAAAATTGGTGGGGAGAAACATTGCCCGTCAATAAGGGTTTTTATAACTTTGATTCCATAGAGTATACTTACTATGCGAATGTTCCCGTGGCCTTTGAGGCCTTTAAAAAGGGGGATTTAGATTGGTGGGTAGACATACGTATTCACAATTGGATGAAAAATTATGATTTCCCTGCTGCGAAGGATGGAAGAGTGCAGCGCATCGAATTTGAAAAGCCTTTTCCCCATGGGTTAATAGCTTTATTTTTTAATTCACGCCATTGGCCCTATGATGACGTACGGGTACGCAAAGCAGTCAGCATTCTCTTAGATTTCGAATGGCTTAATAAAACTTATTTTCATGGACAATATAAACGTTTAAACAGCATTTTCACTAATTCAGGATATGGAAAAGAACCACCTTTTCATGAGGAAATCTGTCAGCAAACTTCTTCAGCAGAATTGACGATGCGGGCGCGCAAAAAATGTGCGCTTGAATTGTTAAAAGAAGCCGGTTTTACTATTCATAAAAAGACAGCAAAATTACAACATAAAAAAGGCCCTATTAGTTTAAAGTTGGTTGTAAAGGGGGCAGGCTATGGCAAAATTTTCCAAAGCTATATAAAAATATTACAAGAAATAGGGATTCAAGCATCTATCATCGTAGCAGATGAGGCTACGTATGTGCGAAAGTATGAAAACTTTGACTTTGATTTGATTCTGCATTATCACCCTCATATACTAAAGCCAGGCGAGGAGCAAATTTCTTTCTGGTCTAGTGAAGCTGCTTTCACCAAAGGAAGCCCCAATCTAGCAGGTGTCCATATGAGCGAAGTTGATGACATCGTGAAAAAAATAAGTCAAAATCCTTCTGATAAAAAATTAAAAACTTATACAGCCCAGTTAGATGAGCTTATTTTATCCCGTCATTATGTTATTCCTTTATGGATACCTAAATCTGTCAATGTTGCTTTTTGGAATCATCTAAAACATCCGGAGTCTGGGGCCTATAATGAGAGGCAAAAAGCGTTTTTAGATACAGTACCTTGTAAAGCAAAGAAAAATCCGGCAAAATGTGCGAAAATCCTTTCTCAAATAAGAAAGGGTGCTGGACTATATAGTTACATAACATGGTGGGAAGGGAAATGACCGCTTATATTACAAAACGTCTTTTGCTTATTTTTCCCACACTATTGGGTGTTCTTTTTATTAATTTTCTAATTGTGCAAATCACACCCGGGGGGCCTATAGAGCAAATGATTGCCCGTATGCGAGGGAGTACAGATGAATCTTTTTCGAACGAACCCTCTCAAGTAGCGCAATCTCAAGAAGCAGCAGATGTATATAGTCGCTATACTATTGCAAAAGGACTCCCTCCCGAATTTGTTAAAAATTTAGAAAAACAATATGGTTTTGATCAGCCGTTTTTAAAGCGATTTTGGAAGATGATTAAAGACTATGCAACTTTTGATTTGGGGAACAGTTATTACCGGGAAGTGCCCGTTATCGATCTAATTCTGTCTAAGTTGCCCACCTCGTTAACATTGGGATTTTGGTCTATTTTTTTCATTTATGCCTTTAGCATTCCCTTGGGGGTACAAAAGGCGTTGCGAGATGGGTCGATGTTTGATGTTGCTAGTAGTACTGTGTTGATTATTCTTTATGCTATCCCCAGTTTTTTGTTAGGGATTTTGTTTATCATCTTTTTTGCAGGGGGCAATTATTTTGATTGGTTTCCTTTGCGGGGACTGACATCCGAGGACTGGAGTACTCTGTCTATTTTTCATAAAATAACGGACTATTTATGGCATATCATGTTGCCTATTTCAGCAATTGTATTAACAAGCTTAGCAAGCACAACACTGCTGACAAAAAATTCTTTCTTGGATGAAATGGCAAAACCTTATGTCACCACGGCGCGCGCAAAAGGATTAACGCGCAAGCAAATTTTGTATAAGCATATTTTAAGAAATGCATCTATTCCTCTTTTTGCAAAATTTCCCCATGTATTTATGCAAATCATTTTAGGCAGTAACCTTATGATTGAAATTATGTTTTCTCTGGATGGACTCGGTCTTTTAGGGTTTGAAGCCGCTTCTAATCGTGATTACCCGGTTATGTTTGGTGCTTTGTATTTATTTACACTTCTTAGTCTGGTCCTTCACCTTGTGGGGGACATTTTGTATAGTTTGCTAGATCCACGTATTAGTTTTGAGGCTAAATGAATATCCAATTTAATACAGAAAGATTTCTGGGCAAGAAGCGTAGTGTGTGGGGGTTAGGAATTTTCGGATTCCTATTAGTGGTGAGTATATTTGCTAAATTTATTGCCAACGATAAGCCCTTACTGCTTTCTTACAAAGGGCATCTCTATATGCCTATCTTCAATACTTATACGGAAAAAGAATTTGGCGGAGATTTTGAAACAGAAGCAAACTATCGGGATGAGCACGTACAGCATCTTATTCAAGGGCAGGGGTGGATTTTATGGCCTTTAATCCCTTATAGTTATGATACGGTTAATTATAACCTTAATCAACCAGCTCCTGCGCCGCCTAGCCGCGATAACTGGTTAGGGACTGATGACCAGGGGCGCGATTTATTGGCGCGTCTTATTTATGGCACTCAATTCTCCATCTTTTTTGGCCTTTCTCTTATCATTATTAGCACCGTAATAGGATTTTCGCTGGGGGCCCTTCAGGGCTATTTT
>JBMDXI010000135.1:0-2182 GCA_048595075.1 Alphaproteobacteria bacterium | reverse complement strand
TCACTCTTATCTTTATAGTATTTGTACTTGTGCTTGCGATAGGCTTTTGGGTGTTAAGATATTTTTAGCTCACCTATACCAACTTAGAAGCTATTAAAGAATAAAAAAGGTTTCATTATGAAAATAGATTTTTCAGCCCTCGATTGGACCACCGTAATTGTAAGTATTGTGACGTCTGTAGCAGGCTATTTATTTTATTTAGTTTATAGTCTACTAAAAGAAAGCAACAAACTTCTTCAAGAAAATATTACAAACGCACGCGCAGATATTAAAAGGCACGATGAAGAGTTTGCGGAAATGCGCAAGAAAAATGAAGCAGATCTTGCTGAGACACGTAAAAAAAATGACGCAGAGTTTGCGGAAATGCGTAAAGAATCTGCTGAAACACGCAAACTATGGGCTTCTCTTTTAGATAAAATTTACAAAATTGAGTTGGAAATTAAAGAAATAAAACTCTTTCAATTGACTCAACAGTCCAAGAAGAATTAATATTATAAGTGGCAGGATTTTGTTGATCGGGGGAGGACGACAGGGACGCACACACAAGTAATAAACAAGATAATCCAATTCCATACAAGAGTAACAACATGAAAAAAATTAAAAAAATAACAAGACATTTACAACAATACGGGGCGTTTCTTTTGGTCGCTATTCTACTCTTCTGTCCACTCTATTCTATAAGTGCAACACAGTCCTCAGATGAGTGGTTGGATACGTCTAGTACAGGACCATTCTCCTCATCAGAAGAAGAATGTAAGAAAGGCTACGTCCCACTTGTACACAAAAGGATACCTCATTTACAAAGAATTCTAGCGCCCATCAAACCTTCCCCGCAGCAGGAACTTATAAAAGTGGCGGTCGGGGGGACCATAGGGTGGCTAGTCGGCATAACGGTTATTAGAACTCTCCCTCCCTTCTCTCTTTTAGTGGATCCAAACGAATCTATTTCTTTTATGCTTAGTGCAGGCATCGGTACTTTTCTAGGGGCCCTTGTGGCCCAAAGCGTGGGCACACCAGCACATCATGATTTGAAAGAACCTCGGTATTATAAATCAAGAAATATCAAAAAAGCCAGTCCTCACCGAAAACTGTCAGCTAAGCATGATTAAGTAAATAAGAGGTGCTTCGCCCTCCTGAAGAGTTCTTTTTAAGGAGACGATAAGAAAGCAGCTCATTGATGTCTCTTAAAGCTGTGTCTTGAGAGCATTTGGTTATTTTAGCATATTTTGTTGTGGTCAAAAATCCTTCAAAATTGCCTAGCATTAAATTTAAAACCTTAATCTGTCTTTCATGAAGAGTATATGCTCGCGCTTTTTTCCAAAAATAACTTTTATGAAGCGTTGTCTCCAGAAGAATTTCAGAGTTCTTAATAGCCCGCTCTAAACACTCAAGAAACCAAAGAAGCCATTCGGTAATGTCTAAAGTACCTTTTTGGATCCCCTCTAATTTAGTGTAATAAGTGTCGCGTTCTTTTTCGATCCGTGAAGACATGCTGTAAAACCGCTCTTTGGCCCCATCAGCTCGTGCCAATAAAAGGTCAGTCAACGCCCGAGCTATACGACCATTTCCATCATCAAAAGGGTGGATAGTCAAAAACCACAAATGAGCAATACCTGCTTTGAGAATTAAGTCAATCTGTTGGTCTTCATTGAACCAATTGAGAAATCGAGACATTTCTGCGGTCACACGCTCTGCTGCAGGTGCTTCAAAATGATTATGCTCGCGCCCTATAGGGCCTGAGACCACATACATGGGGCCTGTCCGCCATGCAGCAAGAGTGATTTTCTTGAATCCACTTCTACCTGCAGGAAACAAAAGGGCATGCCACCCATAAAGGCGATCTTGCGTCAACGGTTTATCAAAGTTAAGAGTTGCGTCCAGCAACATATCCACAACTCCTTCTACATGTCGATCAGCAGGAGCACTAGGAACTTCTTCTATCCCTAGCTTGCGGGCCAGCGACGAACGCACCGACTGCGGGTCTAATACTTCTCCCTCAATAAAGCTCGTTTTGATGGCATCAGCAGTTAAAATTTCTAAGGTTGCCTCTTGCCGAAGATCAAACCCAAGCTCTGCCATCTTGCCCAACACGTATCCCTGTAAATAGCGTACTTGAGCCAATTTTAGATTAATTTTTTCTTCTTGCCATTGGAAGGAAGGCCACTCTGGGTGCTCATAAATA
>JBMDXI010000134.1:0-6247 GCA_048595075.1 Alphaproteobacteria bacterium | reverse complement strand
ACCCCATTGCTTTAAGGATACGCGATGGTTTAATCGTTCCCGAGGAGCAAGCTGACCCTGTGTTAATACCAAATCCTTTTAAATCAAATTGAATGAGTTGATTAGAATTAGCAACTTCAGGCATAGAAATACAAGTTGTATTGGGTAATCGAGGCATTGTATCACTCACCACAACACAGGATTTTCCGTATTGACTAGCAAAATCCTTCAAGTCTTCTTCTAACGCACGATGCCAAACTTTTAAATTATCATACGTGCTTTTTTTAATCAAAGAAGGAAGAGCCCCAAAACCGACAATAGCTGCCATATTTTCTGTCCCTGCCCGCCGATTCTTTTCCTGCGCCCCTCCTTGTAATAATCTGTGAAGAGGCAGAGTTGGCTTAGCAATCAGCGCCCCTATTCCTTGGGGGCCCCCAACTTTATGGGCCGCAATAGAAAGCGAATCTATATTTAAATCTTTGAAAGAAAAAGGAATTTTTCCAAAAGCTTGAATGCCATCTGAATGCAAAAAAGCCCCATAAGTATGAACAATAGAGGCAATCTCTGAAAGAGGTTGAATCACACCCGTTTCATTATTTGCATATTGAACAGCTACTAATATCTTTGCTCCTTTTGGCAGTTTTTGAAGCGCTTTTTCAAGCCATGCTAATTGGGCAATGCCCTGTGATGTGACAGGAATAATATGGACATCAGCACGAACTTTAAAAACAGAGTCATGATCAGTCGCAAGAATAAAGACATGATCCCAGGGAGCATATAATACCATATTGTTGCTTTCCGTCCCTCCACTTGTAAAAATAAGTTCTTCGGGAGCACAATCTATAAATTCAGACAAGCTTTGGCGCGCTTGAAAAAGAATTTTCTTAGCATATTGGCCCATTCTATGGATAGAGGATGCATTCAAGGGAAGATGACTCACTTCTTCCATGGCATGCAGAACCTCCGGCCTTATGAAGGACGTCGCATTATGATCAAGGTAAATATATAGCTCGTCCCTTATAAAAGGATTACGTCGAAATTCATCGCTGGTGTGCGTCAGCACACGGTCGCTCTGAATTTCTTGTCCTCCTTTTAAAGTGTCTTCGCTATAATTATCTATCTGCATGAATGCTGCTTTCTTTGTTCATAAAAAGATGATCCCTCTTGCGAGCTTCTAAGAGAGCTGCTTGGTAATTTATTATCCAACACGTCTTGCAACGAAACTGAATGCAAAAATCCATTAATATGATTCCCTAGCTCTTCCCACAAATGATGAACTTTGCATCGCGATCCCACCTTAAGACACCCACTTTTATGCTCTTGAGCACTGCACCGCGTTGCTTTAAACGGCTTGTCCGCAATAGCCACAATATCAGCTATATAAATAGCATCAGCAGGATATGACAAAACATATCCTCCGGTCGACCCGCGCACACTTTTTACCAATCCCCCCTGCCGCAACTTACTGAAAAGTTGCTCAAGATAATTTAGGGAAAGTTCTTGACGCTGAGCAATCTCAGACAAGGCAACAGGGCCCCCTTGAGAAGACTCTGCCAAATCAACCATTGCCATTACTGCATAACGTCCGCGTGTACCAAGTTGCATATTTTCTTGTATTTCATCGAAAAAGTTTATATAATCCCACCCCTGTAGGATTGGTTGTAAAATTACTATATCCTACTAAAATAGTCAAGTATCGTGATATAGCTAAATTACTCTGACAAGGGATTGGCTAAAAACCTGGTAAAAATTTAAAAAATGCCAGCATATCGGAGAACTAAATGCCAGAAATTATCATACCAGGCCCCGCTGGCCGTATCGAAGCAAAGTATCATCAACAGGCTCATCAAGAGAATGCTCCGGTGGCTTTAATTCTACATCCCCATCCTTTATATGGGGGGACCATGAACAACAAGGTAACTTACACTTTGTATCAAACATTTATAAAGCTAGGGTTTAACACCCTTCGATTTAATTATAGAGGGGTCGGGAAGTCCCAAGGTGGCTTTGGCAGCGGCGAAGGGGAATTAAGCGATGCAGCTGCAGCCCTAGATTGGCTCCAAACTTATAATAAAAATGCCACCTCTTTTTGGGTCGCGGGCTTCTCTTTTGGAGCATGGATTGCCATGCAACTTCTGATGCGGCGACCTGAGCTAGAGGGTTTTATTGCGGTATCCCCCCCCGCTAATAAATATGACTTTAACTTTTTAGCCCCCTGCCCTGTTTCAGGACAAATGATCCAAGGAACCAACGATGAAATTGTTTCCCTAGAATCTGTGCAAGCGTTAGCTAGCAAACTTTCAAAACAAAAAGGTATTGAGATCAGTTTGCAACAAGTTGAGGGGGCAGATCACTTCTATAAAGATCATCTTCCCCAGCTGGCTGAGCTGGTAGAAGGCTATCTCGTAAAAAATACTTGTGCCGTATCTCTTTAATCTTAGAGAAGAAGAAATTAGGTGGCATTAGATAAAAACCCCTTAAAAAACTTGCATTTTTTCTTTTTTAATATAAATTAAAGAGTATTTTTTAGGAGAAAAAAAAGATGAAGAAACTTTTGATCACTACCATATTAATAAACACCTCATTGGCCTTAGCCGTCGTGCAAGACTTTCCTCTTGCAGCCCTAGACGATATAAGGAAGGACAGAAAACCACTTCCTGCTACCAGTTTTATCCTTAGCGAAAATAGCCAAAACATGTCGACAGAGAATCAATTTTTCCCCATAGAATCATGGGAAAACTTTTTTAAAAGAATAATGGTAGATTTTTAACTCCCATATCTAAAAAATTCTTTTATATCGTAAGAATTTCATCTATTCTAGGCAAATCTACTCTTCACAATAAGAGAGTTGTTGGGTAGTTAAATAGACCTCTTTTTGTTTTTGGAATAGACCTTTATGCAACCATTTCGTGGAACTTATGACGTATTGCCACCCTTATCTGCGCAGTATAGAGCTATTATTGAGACAGCTCGGTCATCAGCAGCCTTATACGGGTTTGATGAAATAGCAACCCCTATTTTTGAATATGCCTCTGTCTTCCTGCATACGCTGGGAGATACCTCAGACATTGTCACGAAAGAAATGTTCACACTCACAGACCGACATGGGGATTTGCTTGCCTTGCGACCTGAGGGAACAGCCGGTGTGATGCGGGCGGTTTTATCTAATAACCTATACCAAGGGAACCTTCTCAAGTTTTTCTATGCAGGGCCGATGTTTCGCTATGAACGCCCCCAAAAAGGGCGTACCCGTCAGTTTCATCAGATTGGCGTTGAAACAATTGGAGAAGAATCTCCCTACAGCGATGTAGAAGCTATTGCCTTAGGGTGGCACATTTTGAAAGCCCTGGGATTAAGCGATTCTGTAAAGTTAGAAATCAACACTCTGGGCGATACAGAAAGCCGTGCGCGCTATCGTGATGCTTTGATTGCTTACTTTCAACGCTATAAAAATGATCTCTCTGCTGACAGCCAAGTCAGGTTAGAAAAAAATCCCTTGCGCATTTTGGACTCGAAAGACCCTCAAGACCAAGCTTTGGTTAAAGAAGCCCCTTCAATGCATGCCTTTCTAAACAGTGCTTCCCAGGAATTCTTTGATAAAGTATGCGCAGGGCTGTCAACCATTGGATTGCCCTATCACATCAATCAACGTTTGGTAAGGGGACTTGATTACTACTGTCACACAGCTTTCGAATTCACCACAACCCTATTAGGGGCCCAAAACGCAGTATTAGCAGGGGGACGCTATGATGGTCTCTCAGAAAAATTAGGGGGAGGATCGTTACCTTCAGTTGGATGGGCCGCTGGACTTGAACGTCTTTCTATGCTAACTAAATGTAGTCCATCTTTAGAACGACCCATCAGCTTGATCCCTATAGGGGACACAGCTCAAGCAAAAGCTTTTGAATTGCTCTTTAATCTTCGATCAAAAAATCTAGGGGTAGACTTAGCTTGGAACGGATCATTAAAATCCCGTATGAAAAGAGCTAATCGATTAAATGCCAAGTGGGCGATTATTTTTGGCGATGAAGAATTAGCAGCCCACCAAGCCACTGTAAAAAATTTAGATTCGGGAGAACAATCAGCTGTTTCTCTGGAAAAATTAGAGGATTTTTTAAAAACATCATGAGTTTAGACACTCAATTAGAAAAAATTTTAAATAATAAAAAAACGTTAGAGACTGCTTTAGCAGAAGGCAATCTGCCATCAGAGCAATTTGTTAAATATTCCAAAGAATTGGCTGAAATTGATGAAGTCGCCCTTATGGGAGCTGACTATCTTAAAGCGCGCAGAGAGCAAGCTGAACTAGAGGAAATGCTAAAAGATGCGGAATTAGACGCTGACATGAAAAAGCTAGTAGAACAAGACTTGCTCCACCTGAAAGAACAAATTCCTGCGCTCGAAAAAAAGATACAAGTCTTATTATTACCCAAAGATGAAGCTGACGAAAAAAATGCTATTTTAGAAATTCGGGCTGGCACAGGGGGCGACGAAGCCGCCCTATTTGGAGCTGTTTTGTTTCGTATGTATCAACGCTATGCCGAGATACAAGGATGGAAATTCGAAATCTTAACATTGAGCGAAACAGACCTAGGCGGCGTTAAAGAAGCAACAGCCTCTATTATGGGCAAAAATGTGTTCGCAAAACTTAAATTTGAATCAGGAGTTCATCGCGTCCAGCGCGTTCCTGAAACTGAAACGCAGGGCCGCGTTCACACATCCGCTGCAACAGTAGCGGTTTTACCAGAGGCCGAAGAAGTTGATATTAAAATTGAAGAAAAAGACTTGCGTATTGATGTTTTCCGTTCAAGTGGGCCAGGGGGACAATCAGTGAACACCACTGATAGCGCCGTACGCATCACCCACCTTCCCTCAGGGTTAGTTGTGCAACAGCAGGATGAAAAATCTCAACACAAAAATAAAGCAAAAGCTTTAAAAATTTTGCGTTCCCGCCTTTATGATATGGAGCGTGAAAAGATAATGCAAGAACGCTCGAGTGACAGAAAAAAACAAGTTGGCTCAGGGGATCGATCAGAGCGAATTCGTACCTATAATTTTCCTCAAGGACGTGTCACAGACCATCGCATTAACTTAACTCTCTATAAAATTGATCAGGTTATTAATGGGGATGCTTTAGACGAAGTCATCGACCCACTTGTCGCAGCCGATCAAGCAGAACGCCTCGCCTCTCTCGCATAGTACAAAGTTAAAAAATTTTCTTTCTCTCTTGAAAAGAGAAATTTTCTTCCCTATATGTATATAGCTAATCAAACAGAAGGAGCTCATATAAAAATAGCATCGGGGCTTGTGAGGGCCCGCTGCTCCTTTTATACAGGCTTAGCTCTAGAACTGGATGAATATCCAGGTTGATGCATTTATTTAATAAAGGAGTTTCTTATGCCCACTAAACAAAAAATAAATCTTTCATTTTTCTTTGGGATTTTAACAATTTTAATAAGCCCCTCTTCTTGGGCAGCTCAAAAGCAGGACTCTCTACAAGAATGGGAATGGAAATTTACTCGCTTTCTTGAGCCAAGAGATTACAATCAGATTAAAGAATATATTAGGAGCATTCCTAAAGAATCAAGAGACGCGGTCTTAGAAATGGCCTTCCCTTTTATAGTAGATGCTACAACTAATTCTGATATTGGGAAAATAATAAATGATCTCACTCAAGTTAAGCCAGAGCAAAGACAGGAGGTATTCGGTAGAGCCCTTTCGATCTTTACACCTACCATGAATCTAACTACAAAGAGCCAACTCATAAAAGCTATAGGTAAAGTTAAGCCAGAGGACAGAGATGACGTATTAGACAAAGCTGTTTCATTATTTAGATATGCCCGGCATCCGGAGGATAAGAAGCAGCTCATAGAAGCTATAAGTCAAGTTGATGCAGAGCAAAGAAATGACGTAATACAGAGAACTGTTTCATTCTTTACAGATGACCTGGAAATGAATGCTATGGGAAAGCTCATAGAGACTATAAATAAAGTTAAGCCAGAGCAAAGAGATGAGGTATTGAGCACAGTCAATCAACTCATAGAAAAATATTCCCTTAAGAAGGGCAGTGGAAGGGAATATGCTTATATGATAGAAATTCTAGGCGCAATTAAAACACAAGAAGACAGAATTAATGTATTGACTATAACAGATGAATTCATAAGTGATCTAAGGGATCGACCCGGTATCACTGCTGGAAATATCAACACTTGCATGGGCGTAATAAATTCCCTTCTTCCACTTAAAGGAAATAAGATATTAGACATAG
>JBMDXI010000133.1:0-2252 GCA_048595075.1 Alphaproteobacteria bacterium | reverse complement strand
CCAATTTTCTTGTATCATTATCATTTCAGAGACTCCCGATCTTGAATTATATACGACGACGCTTAGGAGGACGCACCCCATTATGAGGCAAAGGCGTCACATCGCGAATTGAATCTATGGAAAAACCCACACTTTGCAGAGCACGCAATGCTGATTCCCGCCCAGACCCTGGGCCTTTCAAGTGAACAATAAGACTTTTCATCCCATGCTCTTTTGCTTTTTTACCTGCAGCCTCTGCTGCCAACTGGGCAGCGAAAGGAGTTGATTTTTTTGATCCTTTAAACCCATTAGCCCCTGCAGAAGACCAAACAATACTATTGCCTTTTAAATCTGTAATAGTAATAACAGTGTTGTTATAAGAAGAATGGATATGGGCAATTCCTTCTGTAACATTCTTTCTTTCACGACGGCGAAGTTTTTGAGCTGTTTCTTGTGTCATTCTAATATATCCTAAAGTGTCCTAAACAGTTTTCTTCTTACCAGCAATAGGCACGGCTTTACCTTTACGCGTACGCGCATTTGTATGCGTCCGCTGCCCCCGCACAGGTAAACCTTTACGGTGACGCAGCCCCCTATAGCAGCCTAGATCAACTAAACGCTTAATGTTCATGGCAATAACACGACGCAGATCACCTTCTACTTGGTAATCACGGTCGATAATTTCTCTAATCTTTGTTAGCTCGTCCTCTGACAATTGATGAATACGACGAGAAAGGTCTATATTCGCCTTTTTGCAAATTTCTACAGCTTTAGTGGGACCAATCCCATAAATATATCTTAACGCTATTTCTACTCTTTTCTGAGAGGGAACGTTTACACCCGCAATACGTGCCACGCCAAATACTCCTTTTCTTTACTCATACTTTCTTTAACAAGACTTTCTAAGTTTAAGAAAATCTATGTGAAAGACACACTACTATAGAACAAAAACTAAACTACGCTGATTTTATTAAAACCACTAGTTGTTATTGTTCGGGTATATATAGAAAAACCTTAAGAGTCAAGCTTATTTACGTTTTTCTATCAAATTAGTTATAGATTGTGCCACACTGTCGGCATCTAACATGCCATCGACACTTTCGTACAAATTTTTAGCCTTATAATATGCTGTTAACGATTTTGTTTGTTCGCTATAAGCAGAGAGGCGTTTTTCTATAGTTTCTTCTGTATCGTCTGCTCTTCTACTAAAGTTTGAAGAACCGCAGACATCACAAATACCCTCAACTTTAGGGCGTTTAAAAAAATCATTATAGCCCGCCCCACAATTTTTACAATTAAAACGACCCACGATTCTTTTGACCAGTGCCTTTTCATCTATCAGAATTTCGATTACATGGTCAATAGCTTTTTTCTGACGAGCCAATATTTTCTCTAAGGCCTCCGCTTGATAAAGTGTACGCGGAATTCCATCGAAAACAGCCCCTCTAGTATACTGAGGTCTCTCTAATACTGTGGCGACCATCTCAAGCACTAAATCATCAGGGACATATTTTCCTTGCTCAATCAATTCTTTGGCAGCAAGGCCTAAATCGGTTCCTAAAGCTTGCTCTTGGCGCAACATATCGCCTGTAGACAAGTGGGCAAGGCCATATTTTTCTTTCAAGAAGTGTGCTTGCGTTCCTTTGCCGCATCCAGGAGGGCCAAACAAAATAATATTCATCTTATTTTTTTAAGTTAAAATGCGACTTCTTTAAAAGATTCTCATATTGATGCGCCAATAAATGAGAATGAATTTGCCCTACCGTATCCATCGTTACACTTACTACGATCAGCAAACTTGTCCCCCCTAAATAAAAAGGCAAAGCATATTTCATTTGCAAAAACTCTGGCAAAATACATACCGCCACTAAATATAAAGACCCAACCACAGTTAGTCTTGTCAGAATATAATCAAAGTAATTAGCTGTATTTTGCCCTGGCCGAATACCAGGAATAAAGGCACCGGACTTCTTTAGATTTTCAGATGTCTCAGAGGGGTTAAATACAAGTGCTGTATAAAAGAAAGAGAAGAACAAAATAAGCAAACTATACAACAAAATATAAATAAAACGCCCTCTATTTAAATGAAAAGTTAAAACCTGTACCCATTCTGACTCATGGTTAAAGCTTGAGAGCAGTGTAATAGGCATCAATAACAACGAGTTGGCAAAAATAGGAGGAATTACTCCAGCGCTATTGAGCTTTAAAGGCAAATGACTACTTTCGCCTCCCATCACCCGCATTCCTACTTGTCGCTTAGGGTATTGGATTAA